>JBEKRA010000354.1:0-3127 GCA_049519195.1 Verrucomicrobiota bacterium | reverse complement strand
ACGAATTCCTCAAGCAACACCGCAAAGTCGAGGAACAGGCATCGGAAATTGCATCGTTGAAGGAAAAGACCGCCGAGATTCAGGCGCTCAAACAAAGCGTGGCGGAACTGAAAGAAACCTTGACGCATTTGACCCAACAATCCAACTGAAAAGCACAAACATGAAAACCATATTCAAAATCACCCTGCTCTCCCTCGCACTCACGGCCCTCGTGTCCACGACACAGGCTCAAACTTACAGCATTGACTGGTATAAAATCGCCGGGGGCGGCGGCACCAGCACCGGCGGTGTGTATGCCGTCAGCGGCACCATCGGCCAGCCGGATGCCAGCGGCGCGATGACCGGCGGCAATTATTCATTGACCGGCGGTTTCTGGAGTCTCATCTCCGTGGTGCAAACCGCCGGCGCGCCGATGCTCTTCATCAGCCAGTCTGGCAACATGGTGACGGTTTATTGGCAGGATGTGTCCGGCTGGAGCTTGCAGCAGAACAACGACATCGCCTTGCCCGCCAACTGGTCGGCCAGCAGCGGCGTGACGCCCTCCGGCGGCACGAATTATGTGAACATCATTTCGCCGATGGGAAACCTGTTCTTCCGGCTGTCACATCCTTGACAATCTGTTGAATTCATCAAAATCACAAATTAGTTCATCATGAAAACTCCGCTAGAAATTCTCATCATCGGGTTGGCCCTGCTGGCGCTTTCAACCCGTAACATTCAATCCTCAACCTGATCAGAATCATGAAAACGATGCACATCCAGTCATGGCTCACGGCGCTCACCTTGTGGTTTTGCGTGCCCGCCGGCCTGTCAATTGCCGCCAACGTCACGCTCCAACAGGGTGTCAATGGCTATACGAGCACTACTGACAGTTGGCTCGACGAGAGCGCCCATACCGACAATTACGGCGGCGCCACATATGTCCGCGTCCAATACAACAACGGCATGAGCGACAGCACCGTGATCCGTTTCGGGCTGCCCGTCCTCACCTTCCAGAACGTCGCCGGCGCCACGCTGGGACTCGACTACTACGACTACTACAGCATGGTCGCTGATAATGCCCTGTGGATAACGCCCTATCGCATCAGCCCCGGCATGAGCTGGTTTGAGAACATTTACAACGGCACCGCCGGCCACGGCGTCAGTTGGTATTATCGCGATGATTCCGAATCGTTGTCATGGACCAGCCAATATGGCGCGTGGTATGACAAAATTGACGACGGCAATTCGATGGCCAAAATCAAGCGGCCAGGCGGATCCGTGACCAATGCCATCGCGCCGACCAATTGGGTGACGTGGAGCGTCGTCAACTCCGTATCCAATTGGTATGAGGGCCGCGAAAATGACGGTTTTGTGTTGTTCGAGTCCGGATTCGAAGGCAGCGGCTCCATTCTCGCGGGCCTTTTCTATTCCCGCGACTTCGGCACGGCGGCGAATCGCCCTTACCTCAACATCACCTACCAAGGCGCCCAAATTCCATGGACCGGTGCTGCGAATGCGACTTGGGACACAAGCGCGCTCAACTGGAACGTCGGCGGCTACGCCGGCACTTACGGAAACGGCGATTTTGTAACTTTTGCCGACGGGGCGAGCAACCCGGCGATCACCGTCACCGACGGCGGCGTTTTACCCGGCTCCGTCACGATCACTAACAATTCCACAACCTACAGTTTCTCCGGCGGCAGCATCGGCGGCAGCGCCGCGCTCACAAAATCCGGCAGCGGCAGCGCCACGCTTGGTGCGGCCAATGATTACAGCGGCCCAACACTGATTAAAGGCAGCTTGCTCATTGTCTCGGCAAATAATGCGCTGGGTGCCACCGGCGGCGGCACGGTGGTCAGCAATGGCGCGGCGCTCGGTTTCCAAAGTGTGACCTATTCCTCCGCTGAACCCGTCACGATTTCCGGGACAGGCGTGAGCAACAGCGGCGCACTCTACGCCGCGAGCGGTGTCAGCACGTTCGCCGGCTCCGTAACGATGGCCGCCAGCAGCTCGGTCGGCGTGGTTTCAGGATTGTATCTGACGCTCAATGGCGCAATCAGCGGCGGGTTTGACCTGACCAAGAGCGGCGCTGGCTGGCTCACGTTGGGCGGCACGTCCTCCAACACCTACGGTGGCACGACCTATGTGAACGAAGGCACGCTGGCTTTAGCCAAGTCCACCGGCAACGCCGTGCCGAACGACCTGTTCATCGGTGACGGCACACACGCGGCTACTTGCCGGCTGGGTGCCGAGGGGCAACTGGCATCGGGGTGCGATGTGACTGTGCGCGATGCCAGTTTGCTCGACCTGAACAACCACAGTGCGAACATCGGCAACCTCACGCTCACCAACGGCGCCGCGTCCAGCGGCGCGGGCACACTGGGCCTCGGCGGCAATGTGGCCAGCAGCGGCAACTTGATCGCCACGATCAGCGGCCGGCTGAATCTCGGCGGTGCAGAGCGCGAATTCCACGTGGCGAATGGCACCGCGACCGACGACCTCGTTGTTTCAGCAGCCATTGCCAGCGGCGCCATCCTGAAAACCGGGTCTGGCCGGCTCGTGCTTGGCGGCAATAATACCTTCGATGGTTTGACAACAATTTCGAACGGCGTCATTGCCATTTCGTATGGCACGGCGCTGGGCTCAACGGTCGGTGGAACGATTGTTGCCGACGGCGCGCGGTTGGAATTGGAAAGCAACATCGTGGTCGGCGCCGAGTCGCTCACTCTCAACGGTTCCGGCGGCGGGCTTGGCGCCCTGCGAAATTTTAGCGATACCAATTCGTGGGCCGGCGACATCACCTTGGCTTCGTCGGCCATGATCGAAAGCGACCCCGGACAACTTACGCTCAACAGCTCGATTGCCGGTGTCGGCTTCGGCCTTAGCTTCAACACCACGGGGGACATTATCGCGAACGGCGCAATCACCGGCACCGGCACCACTGTCACGAAATACAGTGCGGGCACGCTGACCTTCGGCGGCTCGCACCCGAACACTTACTCCGGGACAACTTACGTTGACATGGGCACGCTCACTCTTGCCAAATCCAGCGGCCCGGCGGTGCCCGGCGAGCTCGTCGTTGGCGACCACGCGGACGCTGCGACGGTTTTATTCTCCGGCCCCGGCCAATTGACATCCGCGTGTC
>JBEKRA010000353.1:0-3638 GCA_049519195.1 Verrucomicrobiota bacterium | reverse complement strand
GACGGTGGATGCGGACATCTTTGCCAACGCGCAAACCAAACCGGATTGTTTCCTGTCCAAGCCGTATAAAATTCATGATTTCATCGAATCCATCGAGACGCTTGCGAAGGCTTGAAGCGGACGGGGCGGATGTTGGGGCTGGACAAATGGCCGTGGAAAATGTCAACTGATTATGTTTATGAAAAAGGCGAAAAAAATACTCTTGATCACCGGCATCGGGCTTTTGGTTTTAATTGTTGTCGCAGTCATTGTCGCGGGGTTGTTCCTCGGCAAGATTGTCAAGCTGGGCATTAATGAGGTTGGTCCGAAAATCACGCAGACCACCATGACGGTGGATGCGGTGGACGTGTCCATGCTGACCGGTTCGGCCACGGTTAAAAACTTCGTCATCGGCAACCCGGAAGGTTTCAAGGCGCCCAATGCCATCAGCGTCGGCCTGGCCGCCGTCAGCATCAGCCCGATGTCAGTGTTGTCGGACAAGATTGTCGTCAAGTCCGTCCGGGTTGAGTCGCCGGAAATCACCTTTGAAGGCAATCCGTTCGGCGCGAACAACCTCAAAAAAATTCAGGACAACGTGAACGCCGCTGCCGCAAGCCTCCAGTCGCCGTCCACAAACCAGCCCGCAAAAACCGCCGCACCCGCCAAGCCGGGCAAAAAACTTGAGGTGGATGAATTCACCATCACTGGAGCCAAAATCCATTTCGGGACCGGCCCAACGCTGCCGCTGCCGGACATTCACCTGACCGATTTGGGGAAAGGACCGGACGGCATCACCGCCGCCGATTTGACCAAGACTGTTTTGAGCGAGGTCGTGAGCGGCACAATCAAAGCCGTCGGCAGCGCCGCCGTCAGCATCGGCAAGGACGCCGGCAAGGCCGTGGGTGGAGGCGTGAACAAAATCACCACGGGCATCGGCGGTTTGTTCAAGAAATCAACGAATTAATCCGCCGGCTGCCATTCGTGGCCGTGCCGGCGATTTTGCGGTTGCAACCGTGGTGGTTTGCTTTTAGAGTCTGTTAAAGCTCGTGACGTGATGAGAGATTATGTTTTTTGGCGCTGACTATTATCCTGAACACTGGGTTTATCCTTACGCCGGCACCAGCGACAGTCCCGAGAGCGCTTGGGAACGCGATGCCGTGTTGATGGTCAAGGCAGGCATCAACGTCGTCCGCATCGGCGAATTTTGCTGGGGCCTTTGCGAACCCGAAGAAGGCAAATACGATTTCCTCTGGATGCGCCGCGTCATGGACATCATGGGCCAGCACGGCATCAAAGTCGTCATTGGCACGCCGACCGCCGCGCCGCCGCTCTGGCTCGCAAAAAAACATCCTGAAATCCTCCCGCTTGACGAACGCGGCCTGGTCAAACACGAGGGCACGCGCCGCGCGGCCTGTTTGAGCAGCGACGTCTTCTGGGATTATTCCAAACGCATTGTCACCGCGATGGTCGAGGCGCTCGGCGACCATCCGCAGCTCATCGCGTGGCAGATTGACAACAGCATGGGCGGGAACTACACGGAATTCGCCTTCAATGAAGCCACGCGCGAGGAATGGCACTTCTGGCTCCAGGCCAAATACGAAAAGATTGAACGCCTCAACGATCTGTTGGGCCTGCGTTTCTGGGGGCAAACCGTGACCGCTTGGGACCAGGTGCCGATGCCGATGTATGCGCCGGCGATGCACAACCCGGCCTTGTTGCTGGATTGGAACCGTTTCAGCAGCGACACGATGGTGCAGTTCGTCAAGATGCAGGCCGACATCCTGCATGAACGCTGCCCGCAGCATCCCGTCACCGTCACGATGCGCGCGTTCCGCCGCCAGTATGACCACTTCGACATGGCCAGCGTCGTGGATTTTGTCTCCATCGAAAGCAACGTCGTCATGAAGGCGGCAACCGCCGAACTGGCCTGTGACATTGACATGCTGCGCTCGCTGAAAAAGTCGGACATCCGGACGCCCGACGGCGATTGCGGTTTCTGGGCCTTGGAACAAAAAGTCGGCCAGGTCAACTGGCAGGACGTGAATTCGCTTGTGCAGCCCGGACTCATCCGGCTCTTCACCTATCAGCTCATTTCCCGCGGCGCGAGCGGCATTCTATTTTTCCGCTGGCGCCAGCCCCGGATTGGCAGCGAAAAATTTTACGGCGCGATCCTCCCGCACCACATCGAGGGCAACAACCGCGTTTTCATGGAAATCAGCCAGATCGGCGATGAATTGAAACTGCTCGCGCCCTCCCTCAAGGACACCAGGGTTGTGTCCGAAGTCTGCATCCTTTACAGCCACGACAACGACTGGTCCCTGCAGCAGCCGAACCAGCCGAACAAGTTTTTCAGCCTGCGCGAGCACATTCAACTCATCTACAACGCGCTGCACGACCGCAACATCCCGGTGGATTTTGCGCGGCCGGGCGAGGACATTTCGCAATACAAAATCGTCTTTGCGCCGTCGCTGCATCTGCTTTCCCCCGGCGAGGCCGACCGCCTGAAACTTTACGTCCAAAACGGCGGCACGCTCATCAGCACCTTCAACACCGGCCTGGTGGACCAGCATCACATCACCCCCGACACCGGCTTTCCGGGCGACATGACCGATTTGTTCGGGCTGGAAGTTTTGGAGTTCGACCCCATTCCGCCCGGCGAGGAAAATCATCTCACGTTCAAGGGCGCGTTTCCGACCAGCCATTTGCACCCGGCGCGGCTCTGGTGCGACATCATAGAGCCGAAGAAGGACTGCCAGGTTCTCGCCGTGTATGCGAAGGGCTTTTATGCCAGCCGCCCCGCATTGACAATGAACAGCTTCGGCCTCGGCAAGGCGATTTACATCGGCACGATGAGCCACCAGCATTTTTACCACGACCTCGTCGGCTGGCTGCGCCAGATGTGCAACCTGCATCCGCTCCTCAAGGTGCCCGAAAACGTCGAGGTCTGCATGAGGCAAAAGGAGGGCGTGCGCGTCTATTTCCTGCTCAACCACCAGAACTCGCCCGTGCGCGTCCAGTTCTACAAGCCCATGCACGACTTCCTCACCGGCAACACCTTCTCCGGCAATTACGACGACTTCCTCACCGGCAACACCTTCTCCGGCAATTACGACCTCCCGCCGCACGGGGTCCTCGTCCTGGACGAGCATCCCGACAATGACGCCAAAATATCTGGCGTGAACGCCTGATTTCCTGATTTACCGATTTTCAATGGAGCATGGTTTTTTCAGAATAATAAATTGTAAATGAACGCGCTTGACTTGCTGCGGCCAATGAATCATAACACGCGCATGGGCAGCGGAACCTTAACCCGCAGCATTGGCAGCTTGATTCCCGGCACCTGTCGTTTGTCCCGTGATGTTGAAGAACTATGGCGTAATGTTGAAGCCCTAACCCGCGACGTTGAAATCCTAACCGCCAATGTGAACGGCTTAACCGGCGATGTTGATGCGCTAACTTTCAATGTTGACGCCTTAACTTTTGACGTTGACGCGCTAACTTTTGATGTTTTTGGCTGGAAATCCAGTTGCAAAATGCTAGTTTCAAGCAACTTACAACGAAACTGCCAAAAATAACACAGAAAGACCAAAACTATGGCTGATCCCACCCCCACCCCCACCCCCGCGCCGACGCCCAAAACCAAACGCCAGCGCAGCACC
>JBEKRA010000352.1:0-3137 GCA_049519195.1 Verrucomicrobiota bacterium | reverse complement strand
CGAGCCGTCCTCGATCGTCACGGCGGCGAGCGTCTGCTTGTTGACTTCCTGCGTGACGGTGCCCAGCGGCACGATGGAAACGCCCGCGTCAATCTCCACCGCGCGTTTCACGGTTTCGATGTTGTCGAATTCCATCACGTTGTTCACGGTGACGTGATATTCGCGGAGGATTTTGTCGAGCGCCTTGCGGGTGGGGATGTCGGGTTCGAAGCCGACGAATTTCTGCCCGACGAGCGCCTTGAGCTTGACGTTCTTCTGTTTGGCGAACGGGTGGTGCGGGTGGCAGATGAGCACGAGCGGATCCTTGCGGAGGGGGACGATTTCCAGCTTGGCGTCCTTGGCCGGATACGCGACCAGTCCCATGTCCACCACGTTGCCGAGCACGTCCTCATAAACCTGACTGGCGTGGCGGTATTCGACATGCACGTTCACGGTCGGGTAGCTCCGCATGAATTTTTTGACATACAGGGGCAGGTCGTGCAGGCCGATGCTGTAAATCGTCGCCACCCGGATCGTCCCGGAGATGATGTCCTTCAACTCCTGCAACTGGCTGTGCAGCGATTCGTAAGTCTGGATGATTTGTTTGCTGTAATCATAGAGCACCTGCCCCTCGCTCGTGAGGCGGAAGCGTTTTTTGCTGCGCTCGATGAGCAGCGATTTGAACAGCCGCTCCAGCGAGCTGATTTGCTGGCTGACGGCGGATTGGGTGACACCATTGACCTGGGCCGCTTTGGTGAAACTTTCCGTTTCGGCCAGGTCGCAGAACACTTTCAAACTCTCAATTTGCATAACCTATATTAAACAACAAATTTACTTATTCGTCAACCCCCCAGATTTGAGGAGATGACCTGCCTCACTTTGGTCAGCAATTCCGCGCTCGTGAAGGGTTTTCGCAGATAAGGCACGCCCGCCTGTTTGTCCGCCGACACTCCATAGCCGCTCATGCACAGGATGAGGGTCGCCGGCGACTGTTGCCGGATGCGTTCCACCAGCTCGCGCCCGCTCATGCCCGGCATGACCAGATCCGTGACCACCAGATTCACCTTCACGTCGTTGCGCGCCAGAATCGCCAGCGCCTTCTGGCCGCTGCTGGCCGTCAGGGCTTTATAGCCGAATTCGGTCAGGATCGTTTCGGTCATGGACAACAAAAGGAGTTCATCGTCCACCACCAATATCGTTTCTGATCCGCGCAGATTGCCGCCGGCGCCCGCGCTTTCGCCGGCAAGCTGTGTTCCTCCAGCCGGCAGGTAAATGCGCACCGAGGTGCCCACGCCCAGCTGGCTCGACACCGCCACTCCGCCGCCGTGATTGCTCACGATGCCGTAAGCCAGTGCCAGCCCGATGCCGCGGTGGCCTTTTCCCTTGGTCGTGAAAAACGGCTCAAAAATCCGCGGCAGCACGCCCGGCTCGATCCCGCGGCCGTTGTCGGTGATTTCCATGCAGACGTAAGTGCCCGCCGCCAGTTGCGCGTTCCGGTCCTGCGTCGGCGCGGTCAATTCCAGATTGCGCGTTTGCACCGAGATTTGGCCGTCGCCGCCGGCGACTGCCTCGACGGCGTTTTCCAAAACCTTCGTCAACGCCTGCTGCAACTTCGCCTCGTCGAAACGCGCGCCGAACAGGCCCTTTTCCAATTGCAGCTTCCAGACGATGGCCGGGCCTTGCGCGTTGCGGAAATAATCCACGCAATGATTCACCACGGCGTTCAAGTTTCCCGCCGCCGCGCGGGGAGTTTCTGTTTCCTGGCGGCTGAACGCCGCGAGATCATTGGAAATTTCCGCCGCGCGCTGCGCCGATTTCTCCACCTCCAGCAACGAATGCCGCCACGGATGCCCCGGCTCGGCTTTGCCCAGCAGCAACGACACGTGGCCGAGGATGCTTGTCAGCGCATTGTTGAAATCCAGCGAAACCGTCCGCGCCAGTTGCAGCGCGCAGTCCAGTTTTTGCTTTTGCGCGGAGATGGTTTCCGCCGACTGGTTTTTCGAATCACCCGCGGCGGCAGCCGGAACCGCCTGAAAAACGAAAAATTTTTCCCCGCCCGCGTTGAAGGAGCAAATCGAAGTTGAAAACGCGCCGGCGCCGCCGCCCTTGGCAAGAAGCTTGAGCTCCACCATGCCTGCCGGCGAAAGCTCCCAGCGCGCGAGGAACTGCTCCGGCGTCGTGCCGTTATCAGCGGACCAGATCGCCGACAGCATCGGAGCCGCGCCTTCCAGCACGGAGCCAAACATTTTGACCGCCGCCGGATTGGCGCGGAGAATTGTGCCGGAGCCATCCAGCAGCAGCGCGGGCCAGGCCGCATTTTCCAAAATAAAATCTATACCCGGTTTCATCAATGCTTTCCGCCCCGCAGCTTAAATCTTTAACGCCGTTTCTCAATTGAATTTTAAGGAGCGCCCGCAAATGCCGCCGGCAGCAGTTCCCGCACGGTGAATTCCCTGATTCTGCCCGGCGCGCGGCTGTCCGCGACGAACACCTTCGCGTCCGGCGCGTATTCCGCCAGAAGCTGCCGGCACGCCCCGCACGGCATCGGCCCGCCTTCGCACCGCGCGACCACGGCCACCGCGACGAAATTTTTCTTCCCGTCGGTCAGCGCCTTGAACAGCGCAATCCGCTCCGCGCAGCACGTCAAACCGTAGCTCGCGCTCTCCACGTTCGCGCCGCCGATGATTTCACCGGATTGCGTGAGCAGCGCCGCGCCGACCTTGAATTGGGAATACGGCGACACCGAGCCTTCGCGCGCCCGCGCCGCCGCCGTGATCAGTTTTTGAGAATCAATCTTCATCTTCAGATTAAAGCACGAAACACACGAAATGACATGAAAGTTGGATTGTGCCGATGGGGCGAGCGTCCCCGCGAGCCGGATTTATTTCGTGTGTTTCGTGGTTTCAAATTTTTCCGTAAATTTCAGCAAAATGTTTCAGCAGCGCCGCGCCGGATTTTTTCACGCGCTCCGCCGTTTCCAAAACTTCCGCATGCGACAATTTTCCCCTGCCGCCGCCCGCCGCCAGGTTGGTGATACACGAAACAGCCGCCACGTTCAATCCGCGCTGCCGCGCCGCAATCGCCTCCGGCACCGTGCTCATGCCCACCGCATCCGCGCCGAGCTTTGCAAACGCGCGGATTTCCGCCGGCGTCTCGTA
>JBEKRA010000351.1:0-3142 GCA_049519195.1 Verrucomicrobiota bacterium | reverse complement strand
CGACGATCATCGCATAATCCGCCGGGTCAATTTCCACGAGCAAATCGTTGGAATGAACCATCTGATTGGCGAGGACGTGAACGGCGGAAACCTGGCCGGAAATCCTCGGCGCGATGGAAACCACGTCCGCGGTGATGAAGGCGTCGTCGGTGGATTCATGCGTCAGCACGTCGAAGAAATAGCCGAGGCCAAAAAACAGCAGCACGGCGAGCGCGCCGGTCGCGGGCCAGATGAACAGCGGTGAATTCAACTTCGCCAGTTGTTTGCTGTTGACCGCCGGCGGTGGTGGATGTTCGGAAACTGGTTTGCTATCGCTCATAAATGTGGAATTCGGTGGTAGGGACGACCTGCTGGTCGTCCGAGGCCGCGCAGCAGCGCGGCCCTACCGGTGTCATTTCGCATTTGAAATCTGGTTCGTGCCCGATTGCGGCGAGTTTTCGCGCCAGCCGCCGCCGAGCGCCTGGTAAAGGTTGATCAGATTGGACCAGCGGGAAAATTGGAATTGGATGAGATTTTCCTGCGCCCGGAAGAGGTCCTGCTGCGCGGAAAGGACGTTTAGATAATTGTCCACGCCCTGGCGGAAACGCGCGTCGGCCAGTTCATAACGCCGTTGCTCGGCCTTGACGAGGGCTTCCCCGGCGTCAAGCTGGACTCCCACCGCCGCCCGCGCCGCCAGGTCGTCGGAAACCTCCCGGAAGGCGGTTTGAATGGCTTTCTGATAATTCGCGACTTCAATCTGCCTGCCGATTTTCGCCGCGTCCAGATTGGCCAGGTTTCTCCCCGCCGTGAAAATGGGCAGCGTGATTTGCGGCGAAAACATCCACATGCCGGAGCCGGGTGCGAATAAATTGGCAAGCTGCGAACTGGCGGTGCCGCCCGAGGCGGTGAGCGTGACGGACGGGAAAAACGCGGCCCGCGCCGCGCCGATGTTGGCGCTGGCGGCCTTGAGCTGATGTTCGGCGCCGAGAATGTCCGGTCGGCGTTGCAACAAATCGGACGGCAGCCCAGCCGGCAGGTCGGACAAATAATCCGCCGAATCGAACGGCTGCGCCGGCGGAAGGTCATTCGGCAATGGCCGCCCCACCAGCAACACCAGATTGTTTTCCGCCACGGCCAGCAATTGTTCGTAGGCCGCCACGTTTGATCGCGCGGTTTGCATCTGGCCCTCGGCGGTGCGCAAGTCCAGCTCGGACACCACGCCGGCTTCGTAACTGCGTTGGGTCAATTCGTAGGATGCCTGCACCGCCGTCAACGTTTGCCGCGCCACGGCAAGCTGTCCGGTCAACGCGCGTTCCAGGAGCCAGGCGTTGCCCACCTCCGCGACGAGCGCGATTTGGGCGCCGCGGCGCGCCTCCTCGGTGGCAAAATAATTTTCCAGCGCCGCGGCCTTGAGGCTGCGCACGCGTCCGAACAAATCGAGTTCATAGGAAGCCGTGCCGAGGTTGACGCTGTATTGGCTGACGGTCAGCGGCCGGCCGGCGCCGGACAAATCACCCGGAAGCCGCTGGCGCGTGCCTCTGCCGGTGGCGTCAATTTCGGGAAGCAGCGCCGCGCGCCGTATGCGATATTGCGCGCGGGACTGCTCGACGTTCAGGACAGCCACGCGCAGATCGGGATTGTTGGTCAACGCCAGTTCAACGAGCCGTTGCAGGCGCTGGTCGCGGAAAAATTCGCGCCAGCCAATGTCGGCGGCCTGCCGGGCCGTAGCTTCTGAGCGCAGGCCGGCGGGAACGGCGTTGGTCCGGCTTTGGCTTTCTTCCGTTGCCGAAGGCCAGGCCGGGGAAATCGCCGCCGCCGGGCGATGATATTTCGGCGCAAGCGTGCAGCCGGCCAGGGCCAAGGCCAACAATGCGATGCGAGAGTTCGCCAAAAAAATTCGCGCACCGAACCTCCGAACCGAACGCGGTGTAGCGCGGGCGTCCTCGCCTGCGGGTTCACCGGGCGTCACGCCGGGTGTTTGTGCTGGCGGCGGGACGCCGCCGCAACCCGCAGTCGAGACGACCGCGCTACGAGGTTCACGAGGAGGCGAAAATAATTTGCTCATGGCTTTGCCGAATGATTGTTTTCGTCGTCATCGTCGAAGCCGACGGGTTTGGGCGCCATCATGGTGTGCGTCGGTTTTTGGGATTTGAACGTCCGGCGGATGAGCACGAAGAACACCGGCACAAAGACGATGGCCAGCACGGTGGCCGAAATCATGCCGCCTGCCACGCCGGTGCCGATGTCATGCCGGCTGGCCGAGCCTGCGCCGGTGCTCAACGCCAGCGGCATCACGCCGAGAATGAACGCCAGCGACGTCATCAGAATCGGGCGCAACCGCATGTGAGCCGCCTCCAGCGTGGCTTCGATCAAACCCTTGCCCTGCGCCTGCAAGTCCTTGGCGAATTCGACGATGAGGATGGCGTTTTTGGCGGACAAGCCGACGATGGTCAGCAGGCCGACTTTGAAGAACACGTCGTTGGGCAACCCGCGACACGTGGCGGCCAGCAGCGCGCCGATGATGCCGAGCGGCACGACGAGGATCACCGCCACCGGGATGGACCAGTTTTCGTAGAGCGCGGCCAGCGCCAGGAACACGACGATGAGCGACAACACATAAAGCAACGGAGCCTGCTTGGCCGACAGGCGTTCCTCGAATGACTGGCCGGTCCATTCGTAACCAAAGCCCTTGGGCAATTGTTGGGACAGATTTTCCATGGCGGTCATCGCCTGGCCCGTGCTTTTGCCCGGCGTCGCGGAGCCGACGAGTTCAAGCGCCGGAACGCCGTTGAAATGCTGCAACGACGGCGAGCCGTAAATCCAATGCAACGTGGCCAGGCTGGCCAGGGAAACCATTTGGCCGCTGCTGTTGCGCACATAAATTCCGTTGACGTCCTGGGGCAGCATGCGATACGGCGAGTCCAGTTGGGCGATGACCCGCTGCACGCGGTTGCCGTTCACGAAATTGTTGATGTAAGCCGAACCGAAACACGTCTGGAGCGCCGTGTTCAAGTCCGCCAGCGAAACGCCCAGCGCGCTGGCCTTGGCCTGGTCAATGTCCACCTTGAGTTGCGGCGTGTCTTCCATTCCCTGCATGCGCAGTTGGGTGACGTCGGGATTTTTCGCGGCCAGACCCATCAACTGGTTGCGCGCCTGCATGAGC
>JBEKRA010000350.1:0-3147 GCA_049519195.1 Verrucomicrobiota bacterium | reverse complement strand
ACAATGACGCACGGCTTGCCCTCGGATATTGAAATCAACTGAACCATCTGGTCCTGGCCGGGCACGGGAATTCCATTTACGGACAGAATCTTGTCACCCGACTGCAATCCCGCCGCTTCCGCCGGTTTGCCACTTTCCACCCCGCCGACGACGGGATGTTCGCGCGGGTCGAGGTTCAGGATTTTTAGGCCGATTGCCGGGCTGATTGTAGTGGCGAGGTTGTAGGTGTTGGAAACGCCGGCGTGTTCAATCACCACCGGAATCACGCTTCGTCGGGCAAGCATCGTGAATTCCCTGACATCATCCCAAGTCTTGATGGGCTTGTCGTCCACCATCACCACCCGGTCGCCGTCACGAATGCCCATCTTCCATTCGGGAGAAGCCGGATCAACCATTCCGATGATGGGCTGGCTGTCCGGCACGGGCAGGCCGACAAAATAAATCAGCGTCGCGATCGCAAAGGCGAACACCACGTTCATGAACGGTCCGGCAAATGCGACGGAAATTTTGCGCAACGGCGGCGCGGGCGGAATTTGCTCGTCCGCGTGGCCTTCGAGCGTTTCGGAAGTGATCATCTGCGGCAACTTCACAAAACCGCCCGCCGGAATCCAGCGCAGCGAGTATTCGATCCCATCGCGCTTCCAACTGTAAATTTTCGGGCCAAAGCCGATGGCAAATTCCTCCACCTTCATCCCCAATTTGCGCGCCGTCAAAAAATGTCCAAGCTCATGGAAAAAAATGGACGCGCCAAACGCCACTATGACGGCGGCAATCACATAAATGATGTTCAAAATGGTCATGTAAAATAAGTCCTCAAGGAAGTATAGCAGCGGAAAGTCTTTCCGCTATTCAAATTGACGTTGTGCGCCGCGCCCAATTGTCCGCTTCCAGAATCTGCTCCAGCGTCGGATGCGGCACGGTTTTGTGGGCATTGATCGCGCGGCCCACGGCTTCAAAGATTTGCGGGAAATTGATTTTGCTGTTCACGAATGCTTCGACCGCGACCTCGTTGGCCGCGTTCAATACTGCCGGCAATGTGCCGCCGATTTCGCCGGCCTTGCGCGCCAGGCCGATTGACGGGAACCGCTCCAGGTCCGGCTCTTCAAACGTGAGCGCGCCGATTTTTGGGAAGTTGGTCTGCACGCGTTCGCTCGCGGCGCGGTCGGGACAGGTGAGCGCGTATTGAATCGGCAGGCACATGTCCGGGGTGGAAAGCTGCGCGAGCAGCGAGCCGTCAACGAATTCCACCAGCGAGTGGACGATGCTTTGCGGATGCACGAGCACGCCGACGCGCGCCATCTCGATGTCGAACAGCCAGCGCGCCTCGATCATTTCGAGGCCCTTGTTAAACAGCGTCGCCGAATCAATCGTGATTTTGCGGCCCATGACCCACGAGGGATGCTTGAGGGCGCGCTCGACGGTGATTTCGGAAAACTTTTCCTTCGGCCAGGTTTTTTTGTCGCGGAACGGGCCGCCGGATGCCGTGAGCCAGAGCTTGCGGACCGAGCCGGGCGGCTTGCCGTCGAGGCACTGGAAAATCGCTGAGTGCTCGCTGTCCACGGTGAGGACGCGGACGCCGTATTTGCGCGCCTCGCTCATCACAATTTCACCGGCCATGACGAGAATTTCCTTGGAGGCGACGGCGATGTCCTTGCCGGCGCGAATCGCGGCGAGCGCGGGCTGCAAACCGGCGGTGCCGACAATCGCAATCAAAACGATGTCCGCGCCCGGCAGCGTGGCGAGTTTCATCAGGCCATCCGCGCCGGAAAAAACCTTGGTTGTAAATCCCAGCCCGTTTTGGATTTCCTTCGCCTTCGCGGGGTCGGTGATTGAAATGGCGTCCGGCCGGTGCTTGCGGGCTTGTTTGAGCAGCAAATCGGCGTTGTTGCCCGCGGCGAGGCCGACCAGGCGGATGCGGTCCGGCAAATCCCCGGCCACCTTGACGGTGCTGGTGCCGATGCTGCCGGTGCTGCCGAGGAGGACGACGTTCTTCATTTATGATTTATGATTTACGATTGATGATTTGCCGCTGTGCGAGCCGCTCTGTTGAAATCGTAAATCATAAATCATAAATCGTAAATTCACGGATGCGTCAAGATGTGCCGCAGATACAAATACATGATTGGCGCGTTGAACAAAAGGCTGTCCAGCAAGTCGAGGATGCCGCCGATGCCCGGAAACAGGCTGCCGGAATCCTTCACGTCCACCTCGCGCTTGAACAGCGATTCAATCAAATCGCCGATGACCGCCGTCACGCTCAAGACGATTCCCAAAATCGTCGCGTGCAAAAGATTCATGCCGGCCATCCTGCCGCCGAAGAAATGCACAAACACAAGGCTCGCGGCGGTCGAGAGAAGAACCGCGCCGGCGAAACCTTCCCACGTTTTGCCGGGGCTGATGCGCGGAATCATCTTGTGCCGGCCGATGAGCGTGCCCACGGAATAGGCGCCCATGTCACTGAATTTGGTGACGAGGATGAAGTAAAGCAGAAAGAATTTCCCCTCGATGTCTGGGAAAAAAGTGATTTTCTGGATGAAATTCAGGAGCCACGGCACATACATCAGGCCGAAAAGCGTCGTGGCGATGGCGGCGATGCCCGCCGTGTTGGATTTGGAAAAAAACTGGCGCAGGCAGAGGCCGAGCACGAACAGGATGAGAAAGCCCGTTTCAAAGTCGTTCACGCGCGCCGGCGAACCTTGCGTGCCGATGCGGCCAATAAGGTTCAAAAAAGTCCCGACCATCAGCAACGCGCCGCCGAGCAGTCCGCACCATTTGAAACAGGCCAGGCCGCGCTTTTCGGCAAGGCCGTAAAATTCCGCCAGCCCGGCCAGCGCGAGAAAGACTATGATGGCGAGAAACACGCCGTCCGAAACCAGCGGGTTGCTGGAAAATAAAGACGCGATGATCACCGTCCAGAGAATCACCGAGGTGATCAACCGGCGGAGAAAAACCCGCGCCTTCGAGGGCGTTGGAACTACGGCAGCCGTTTCGGACATTAGCGCGAAAATAGCAGACGCGGCGCGGATTGCCAATTCTCAATTGGCGGCTAAATCCCTTGCAATCCTTCCACCGCTTGGGCGGCATAATCCTTGATGGCCTGCAAACCATCCGCGCAATCATTCAGCCAATCCTTGCACCGTTTCAGAC
>JBEKRA010000349.1:0-3147 GCA_049519195.1 Verrucomicrobiota bacterium | reverse complement strand
TGCGGCGGCCTTCCGTTTCTTCGCCTCCTCAATCACTTTTTCCGCAGCGTCACGCGGCATTTCCTCGTAGTGGCTGAATTCCTCCTTGTGGACGCCGCGTCCGCCGGTCAGCGAGCGCAGAGTGCTGGAATAATGGTAAAGCTCCTTCGTCGGCACGCTCGCCTTGATCACCTGAAACGCGCCGTCGGTGTCCATGCCGATGATTTTTCCGCGGCGGCTTGACAAATCGCCCATCACCTTGCCCATGCAATCCTCCGGGATGCAAATCTCAACCGTCTCAATCGGCTCCAGCAAAACCGGCTTGGCGGCGGTGAAGGCCTCCTTGAACGCGAAGTAGCCGGCGATCTGAAACGCGATGTCCTTCGAGTCCACCGGATGCATTTTGCCGTCGTAAAAATCAATCTTCACGTCCGTCACGCGGCAGCCGGCTATGATGCCCTCGGTGCAGGCCTGCTGCACGCCCTTCTCGACGGACGGCACGAAATTGCGGTCCACGTTCTGCCCGACGAGCGAGTTGGTGAACTCCACTCCGGCGTCGCGCAGCCGGGGTTCGACGCGCATCCAGACTTCGGCGAATTGTCCCGCGCCGCCGGTCTGCTTTTTGTGGCGATACTTCGAGTCGCCCTTGCCCTTGATGGTTTCGCGGTATTTCACGCGCGGCTCGGCCAGCTCGACGTGGACGTTGTGCCGGCGGCGCAACCGGTCGGCGACGACTTCCAGATGCAGTTCGCCCTGCGCTGAAATGATGGTTTGATGCAACTCGGCGTCCACGACGTAAAGGAACGTGGGGTCTTCATTGTGCAGCGCGGCGAGGCCGGAGGCGACCTTGTCCTCCTCGCCCTTCACCTTTGCGACGAGCGCGGCGTGGATGTTGGGCTTGGGATAAACGACCTTCGGCAGCGTCACAAGATGTTTGGGGGAACAAAGCGTGTTGCCGGTGTGCGTGTCCTTGAGCTTGACCACCGCGCCGATGTCGCCCGCGCCGAGCGTGGGGACGGCCACGCGCGTCTGGCCGTTGAGCTGGTAAATCTGCCCGATGCGCTCGCTGACCTTGCGGTCGTTGTTGAACAAATCCTTGCCCGTCGAAATCGAGCCGGAATAGACACGAAAAAATGACAGCTCTCCGAAATGCGCCTCGGACATCGTTTTGAAGATGTAGACCGCCGTCTCGCTGCTGTCGAGCGACACCTCGGTTGGATTCCCATTGGCGTCGGTGGCCTGAACATTTTTGCGGTCCACCGGCGACGATCCGTATTTGGCGACGAAATCCATGAACCGCGCGACGCCGATGTTGTTTTCCGCCGACGCGGCGAACAGCGGGATGAACAATTGCTTCTGCACCGCCGCGTGGATGCCGGCGCGGAATTCCTCCTCCGACAAGCTGCCCTGCTCGAAGAATTTGTTCATCAGCGCGTCGTCCGACTCGGCGATGTGCTCGATGAGCTGGCTGTGCAATTCCTTGGCCTTCGCCACCCATTCGCCGGTGACGGGTTCCTCGGTGTATTTGCCGCTGCCGTCGGTCGCATAGGTCACGATGTCGTTGCGCAGCACGTCCAGAACCTTGTTGAAGCCCGGCCCGGCGTTCACCGGCACGCTCAACGGGAAGACGTGCCGCCCGAAATGTTCCTGCGCCGCCTTCACCACCGCGTCGAAATCCACGTTCTCCTTGTCGAGCGCGTTGACGACGATCATTTTCGGGAGGCCGTAGCCGGTGGCGTAATTCCACACGCGGTCGGTTCCCACGCCGAGGCCGTGCTGCGCGTGAATCACCACCAGCGCAAAATCGCCGACGCGCAGCGCGCCCAGTCCCTCGCTGATGAAGTCCAGATAGCCGGGCGTGTCAATGATGTTAAATTTCTTTCCAGCCCATTCCGTGTGCAGCAGCGAGGCCGAGACGGAAATCTGGCGGTTCTTTTCACTGACGTGGTAGTCGGACACCGTGGAGCCGTCGGCGATGCGGCCCATGCGGTTGATGACGCCGCCGCACATGAGCATGGCCTCGGCCAGCATGGTCTTGCCCGACGAGGCGTGGCCGACGACGGCGAAGTTCCGGAGGTCTGCGGGTTGATAGGTTTTATTCATAAATGTCGCTGGTTGCTTTGGCCGGCCGGGAGAAATGAAAGTCGCGTGAAACAATTGTCCCATGTGAGGCCGTAGGTATTCATCTGCAAAAATTGTAGGGGAAGCCCGCCGCGTTGAGAAGAAAAGTTTTTGGCCAATCCGCTTTTTTTATCCCCCGCGTTTCCCCCGCGCCCCGGCAAAATTTTGGCACGCGACTTGCGGCAAAAAAAGCATGGCTAGAAAAATCAATGATTTGAAGGCGCTGCTTGGAGCCAGCAAACCGGCGGCGGCGGACAACCGGCAACCGATGCCGTCCACAACCGCGCCATATCTGGCGCAGCTTCGGTCGCATTCACTCAAAACCCCGCCGCCGGAGCTGCGGCAGCAAATCGCCATTCAAATCGAGGAACCACAGCAGGCGCCGAGTATGGTGGAAATCATCCACACTGACTCAAATTAATACACACTGTTCGATTTTCGCACGCTTTGCCGCCTTGCTGACCTTCGCGCGGTGGCATTTTGTTTCAGCCTTTGGCCTTTTTCAGTGAAATTCCACCGGCTCGAACCCCGCCTGCTGGAAAAATAACCGCAATTCCGTCCGCGCCCGCTCGTTCGCGTCGTTCAAAATCCCGCTCTGCTGCGCCGCGCGGCGGATGTCGTCCACGGCGTATTGCCGCGTCGTCTGCTCCAAATCCTTGTCCAGCGACCGCAGAAAACCCGTCGTCCGCTCGATTACCTTCGTCTGCGTGTCGTCGAGATAGGCGTCGGTGATTTCCGGCCTCGGCAGCGTGAGGGTGAGGCGCTTGCCCGAAATCGCCACGTCGCCAGGCGCGATTTTCTTCAAATCAATGCCCGCCTTGACGACGCCTTGCGCCAGCAGCAGCACCTTGTTGTCGCCCTGGACGAACTGCCCCAGCGCGCTGCCCGGCGGCGAATCCACGAACTCCACCTTTTGCATCACGTATTTGACCGTGACCAGATCCGACAACGTCTGCACCTGCTGGATGATGGTCGCGGTGTTTTCGACGCGCAGCCCGCCGCCGCGCCAGCGCGCCACAGTGAGGCCGAGATAAACGCCGAGACACA
>JBEKRA010000348.1:0-3152 GCA_049519195.1 Verrucomicrobiota bacterium | reverse complement strand
CGAACAGGGCTGACAATAACAGGACTACTAAACATTTCGTGGCGAACTGTGTGCGTTTTTTCACGGGCAGGCAGAGATGGCTTTCCAAAGTTCCGAGCTTCCGTTCCTCGGCAACGGCGGCAGCGCCTACCAGCATCGGCAGCACCAGCCAAAGTCCCCAAAAAATTTCCACCACGAGTTCCATTGCTGAATTGTGTTTGATGTGGCTGAATTTCTTCAACGCGAGGATGCCGAGATGTAGCACCAAAAGCGCGCCCGCCAGCACGAATTGCGACTGGTGCAATTGAAATTCTTTGGCCAGTAGCGCCGCGCGTGGACGCCAGAGACGCCCGGTGCCGGAACGGGTTTTCATCCACGCCAGCCCGCGCATTTCCGGCAGGGCGATGGTTCCACCCGTCCATGCTGCGTCTTGCGCCCGCAGAAATAGCCAGCGCGCGTAGAAAAAACCTCCAAGGCCGTAAATGCCGAGGGCGCTGACGACTATCCCCGTGATGAACTCGTCGGATTTGTCGCTGAACAATCCGATGGAAATTGCCATGATCGCGCCCGGCACAATCAAGGTGAACCAGAACGCCGCCGCCACCTGCCGCATCAACAACACCGTCCACAGCGCGCCGGAGAAAACGACTAGCGCAAACATCACCACGCACGAAAACAAATTGAACAGGTCGTTGAAATTATCGGAGCGGTTGGAGGGAAAATTGCGAAGGCAAAAAAACGGGCTAAACCACAAGACACCGAACACGAGCAAAGCGACTGCCAGCAGTGAGATTTTTGTCTGCCAGATTTTCAGCCGTGAAACCGGCTGCGACAGCAGCATCGAAAAAGTTCCCGCACTGATTTCCGCGCCGAAGGAATTCAACGCCATAAAACCGGCCATTGCTGGACAAGCGACCAACGAAACAAAAAGCGGAACCCAATTCCAGTCGGTTTCAAACCTGCGGTCAAATAATAGCCAGCTTGCAAATGTCAGCGCCGCGCCGATGATAAAGCCCGGCAGCAACAGGCGGATTTCCTTTTTGACGAGCGGGTTCATAAAATTCCAAAGTAGGGCAGGCGTCCCGCCTGCCCGCGCCGACACAGTCGGCGCAGCAAAGTTGTCATTTCCATGCTCGCGCTAACGCGCTCGCCGGGCAGGCGAGCCGCCCGCCCTCCTTTGTCGGCAGTGTTCATGCTTTTTGTTTCAACAGACTTGATGCCACGAATATTTCCTCCAGCGACAGTGATTCAATCTTCAATTCCTCCGGCTGGTGCGACTTAAGCTCGGCCAGCAATTCTTCGCTGTTGCCGTTGGCGAGAATTTCCATTTCGCGTCCGGCGCGTTTCACCTTCAACGCGCCGGGCAAATCGAGCTTCAATTCATGCGGGAAGCGGGCGCGGATATTTTTGAAACGGTCGCGCGCGGCGTCGGCCTCCATCGTCAGCAGTTCGCGGCCCTGCTCGATGATGGTGAATTCGTCAATCAAGCCCTCGAATTCGGAAATCAGGTGCGTGGAGACGAACACGGTGCGGCGGCCGGGATCGCCGGATTGATACGCGCCGATGACGGTCTCGATGAACTCGCGGCGGACAATCGGGTCGAGGCCGCTGGTCGGTTCGTCGAGCACGAGCAGTTCCGGTTCCGGACAAATCGCGCCGATGAGCGCGAGCTGCGTGCGCTGGCCTTTCGAGAGATGACTGGTCTTCTGTTTCGGGTCGAGATGGAAGCGGTTGAGCAGATCGCTTTCGATGTCGCTGTTCCAGTGTTTGCGGAAGGACGCGAGATATTCCAGCGTGTCGCGCACGGTCATCCACGGATAAAACGCGACCATGTCCGGCACGTAGGCGAGCCGCGATTTGACGGCCACTTCGTGCTTCTGCGGGTCGAGGCCGAACACGCGCGCCGTGCCGGAATCGGGCCGGAGCAAATTGAGCAGGCACTTGATGGTCGTGGTTTTGCCCGCGCCGTTACGGCCGAAAAAGCCGTAGCATTTGCCGGCGCGGACGGTCAGCGAGAGATTGTTCACGGCGTCCAGCTTGCCGTAGCGCCGCGAGAGGTTTTGGATTTCGATGATGGGAATTTCGCTCATGGGTTTTCCTTTTGTTTCGGTGGCACAGGCGCCACGCCTGTCCAATTCGGCGTCGCGCTGAATTTCGTCGGGGAAGGTGAATTGCCGATTGGCGGACAATGACAGAGCGGTCGTCTGCCTGCCGCCGGTTTCGGGCGCGACGCCCGAAACAACAGGCGTGACGCCTGTGCCACCGATGAAGTTGTTTTGCGGTTTTGCATTTCTAGTTCTCGTTTTTCCTGGCGTCAACCTTGCGCTCAAAGTTGTCGAGTCGTTCCTTGACAAGCGCGAGGAACGCGTCGCGGTCCACCTGTAGGTGATGCGCGGCGACAACCGCCTCGTCAATTTCCTTGGTCAAAATCTTCTCCCGCGCCGATTTGGTGAACGGCGAATGGCTTTCCTTGAGAAAGCAGCCTTTGCCGGGAACCGTTTCGATGACGCCCTGGCTTTCCAGCTCGGCGTAGGCCTTGGCAACGGTGTTGCGGTTGATGCGCAGCTCCTCGGCGAGCGGGCGGATGGAGGGCAGCGGTTCGCCCGTGCGCAGCCCGCCCGACGCGGCGGCGTAGCGGATCTGGTCCACCAGTTGCAGATAGACCGGCTTGCCGGACTTGAAATCAATTTGCAGGAGCATAAAAACTTACTGACATAGGACACTATGACAGTTGGCGGCGGATGTCAAGGGAAAATTTTTTGAATTAACGGAAATGAGATCGCCCGAGTTTGGTGGGGCTGACCTGCTGGTCAGCCGGGCGTCGGGCATGGCGGCGCAGCAGCGCCGCCCTACCGGGATTGAGCGTCGAGCACCGCATCCACCACGCGCTCGGCGGTGATGCCGGTCATGCAGCGGAAATCAATCGGGCATTCGCGCAGGAAACACGGCGAACATGGCGCGCCGGATTTGAGCAGCCGGTGGCGCGCGTCGCCCGGCAGGCCCGGGCCTGTCAGTTCCGGCGACGTGCTGCCGAACGGCGCCACGACCGGCGTGCCCAGCGCGGCGGCGACGTGCATCGGGCCGGAGTCGTTGGTGAGCAGGACGCGGCAGCACTTGAGCAAGGCCATCAACTCGCGGAGGGAAGTCTGGCCGCACAAATCACGGACTGCGGA
>JBEKRA010000347.1:0-3154 GCA_049519195.1 Verrucomicrobiota bacterium | reverse complement strand
TTGAGCACGTCCTTGACGACGCGCGCGTGCTGCGGATCGAGGCCCACCATCGGCTCGTCAATCACGAACACCTCCGGGTCGTGCAGCAGCGCGGAGACGATGGCCACGCGCTGGCGCGTGCCGTGCGAAAGGCTTTCCAGCGGGAGATCCACGAATTCGGCGAGATGGAACCGCGAAATCAATTCATTCGCGCTGGTTTCAATCTTCGTGTCGGGCGTCTGGAAAAGCTGGCCGATGAAGCGGAAAAATTCCCACGCGGTGAGCTTGTCGTAGAGAAATGGAAAATCCGGCACGAAGGCGAGCTGGCGGCGCGCTTCAAGCGGCTGCGCCTGCAGGTCAAATCCACAAACGCGCGCGGCGCCGGCGGTGGGCTTCATCAGGCCGGCCAGCAGTTTCAACGTGGTGGTTTTGCCGGCTGCGTTGGGGCCGAGCATGGCGAAAAATTCCCCGCGCGGAACGGTCAGCGTCACGTCGTTGACCGCGACAAGGTCGCCGAATTTTTTGGTGAGATGGACGAGTTCGATCACGGTTTGCTCCATTCGTCGAGCGTGGCGGTGACGCCGCCGGGCAGTTCCACGCGCAAAATTTCCCCGAGCGTGCTGACGAGGATGACAATTGGGCACCCCAGCACGCGCGTTTCCAGCCGGTAAGCCGACACCGCCTCGCGGCCAATCATCAGACGGTCGCGGCGCGCTTCCCATGGAATGTTCCGGGCAAACCCCGCGGTGGCGGACGGCAGGACGGGCAAATCAAACCCGCTCCCAAATCCGCCGTCGGTATTGTCGTTGAGAATGCGCAGCAGCGTGTTTGGATTTTGCAAATCCGTAAAGGTAAAAACGCGGGAATCGGTCTCGCCATCGCTCGTGATTTGCACGGATACCGACTGGTTGGTCGCCAGCGAATGAATTTCAACGGAGGCGGAATGCGTGGACAATTTCAAATTCACCTCGCGCCACTCGCGGCGCGGCGAAAATTGGATGCGCCCGTCCAATTTCAGCCGGTTGGTGAAATCGCCGATGGCCACGTTGCCGTTGAGGCGGATTTGGTAGCCCGCGCTCGCAACGAGGCCTTCCGGCGGCGGATTATCCGCGTCAAGATTGGCCATTTCCTGCTGGATGCTGGTGGAAAATTCGCAGAAGCCAATTTTTTGCCCGTCCTGATACACGCTCAACGACGAGGCATCCGGCGCGGTCAGGATTTTCCGGCAGACCAGATCCAGCGGCACCTGGATGCCGCTGTTGCGCGAGCCGTATTCCGCGCGCCACAACAGCACGTTCATCACGACCCAAAACGCCGTGACCAGAAATAATGCGCCGCGCGGAATCATTCAAGCTTTCACGGCGGCGGGAGGTTCAACACCTGTCCGGCGCGGATCCGGGCCGGATTCATGCCGGGATTCGCCGCCTCCAGCGCGCTCAATTGCACGCCGGATTTGCGCGCGATGCCAGCCGCCGTTTCGCCGGCGACGACCGTGTGCGTGCGCGGACTGGCGGGTTTCGCCGGCGCGGGTTTGGTTTGCGTCGGGCTTGGTGTCGTTGTCGGCTGCGCCGAAATGCCAGCGGGCGCCGGGTTGGCGGTCGGCTGCGGGATGGAATTGTTTTGCGGCGGCGCATTGCTCCGCGCAGCCGACTGGCTCGCGTAATAGGCGTTCCACTGCTTCACGGTTTCCTGAAGCCGGTCCACCTGCTGCTGCAATTCGCGGTTTTGCTCGACCAATTTTTCCAGTTGCTGTTGCGCGGCGGACGAGGCCGGCAACCCGAACACATCGGTGGCCAGTTGTCGCTTGCAGCCTTCAATGCGTTGCTTGATGTTGTCCGCGTTGCCGGCATTCGGATTCAATTTCAAATACCGCTTGTAGTGATAAATCGCCGCGGCGGGATCGGATGCCTTTTCCTCGTAAAGCCAGCCGAGTTCAAAGTGCGCCGCCGCCGACTGCGGGTTCGCTTCGAGCGATTGCTCAAACGCCTCGATTGCGCCGGGGTAATCCATCGCGTTGACGCGGCCCTGGCCGAGGACGAAATGCGGCTCCTTTTCCTCGTCAGCCCGCACCTGGCCCGGCGCGCACCCGGCCAGCGCGGCGCCGAGTGAGACGGCCAGCACGCAAAACGCAAATTGAATCCAGAATCGCATGGCGTGAAGTTAAACGAACCTGCCGTCTCCCGCAATCGCGGGCTGACAGAGGGAATTTCAGTTCAAGGAACGATTTGATTTACGGCTGCCGGCCGATTATCGTATCGGCAATGAACGGCATGGGCGAATACTGCAAAGACGCGCTGAAATTGGCTGTGGTCAAAAACCTCGGCGCAGGCGAGGGATTTTCTGCAAAAATCCCCGGTTTTGCCGGTTTGGTTGTTTTTGCCCCGACGCGTGCCGAAGTGATGATTGAATTGAAATCCGCATTGGAAGGCTGGGTGGAATTGTCGCTGAAACGCGGCGACGGTTTGCCGGCGTTGCGTGATTTGGAAGTCATGGCTTAACCGGCTGAAAGCCAATCTTCGCGGCTGTTTTCCGTTTCCTTCAAAATTTCACTGACCATTCCCACGCTCAAAACGCCGCCGTGCGGATTTGGAATCGGCAGTTTCATCGCGCCGCGAACCATGAATTGGTGCTTGCCGCCGGAAAACGGTCCGTCCCATCCGAGATTTCGGAGGCGCTTTACCAATTCACGCCGCGTTATTGGTGTTAATCGCATGACCAGCATCTAAGCCAAATTGCGGATGATCGGGTAGAGACAAGTAAGGACATTTTCCTCCAATAATTAACTCGCTGCGCAGAAACATCAAATCATGAATTAAACTCCGCCAATCCATTTGCGCTCTTCCCAAACGGCCTTGATGGAGGTCAGATTGCGTGAATCGAAAATGTTTTTCGCGGCGGAAAGAATTTTCCCCTTTTTCAGATTATTGAACGCGTCGCTGGCGCTGATGGCGACGAATTGAAGCACGCTCGGATCACGGTAGCAGTCAATCATGCAGCGGGTGCAGCCGTCGCGGATGAGCTTCGAGTCGTCCCATTCCCAGACCTTGCACATCGGCTTTTCCCAGAAATGGCAGCGATACAAATCCAGGTTCCAATCGAGGTAAAAATACTTGTGCCCGCCGAGGCAGCCGAATTTTTCCTTCCCGCCGCGCAGATGCCGCTGCATTTCGGAAAG
>JBEKRA010000346.1:0-3155 GCA_049519195.1 Verrucomicrobiota bacterium | reverse complement strand
TGCGGCGACATGTCGCCGCTTCGAAAGCGCGGACATGTCCGCGCACTCCAAAATGTTTCGCCAAGCATTTCACGAACTGGTCATAGCCACGCGCGGCCGCGGCCTTCACGAATTCACGCGCGAAGTGGAGCAATGGGCCGGCCAGAACAAATTCAAGGACGGCCTGCTGACGCTGCATTTGCAACACACTTCCGCCTCGCTGCTCATTCAGGAAAACGCCGACCCGGACGTGCGCCGTGATTTGGAGGCGTTCTTCAAACGGCTCGCGCCCGACGGCGACCCGCTGTTCATCCACACGACCGAGGGCGACGACGACATGCCCGCGCACGTTCGCACGGCGTTGACGGCGGTGAACTTGAGCATCCCGGTTCGCAACGGCCGGCTCGCGCTCGGAACCTGGCAGGGGATGTATTTGTGGGAACACCGCACGCGCCCGCACTCGCGCCGCGTCGCGTTGCACTTCATCGGGGAATAAATTTTGTTGGTAGGGCAGACCTGTTGGTCTGCCGCGATTTAGGCGGCGCAGCAGCGCCGCCCTACCTTTGAACGACGAATAATCTCGCCAATCGTGGTGACGGATGGCAGCTTGCGGGCGTTTTATGCGAGCCATTAAATTATCACATTGCGTCGCGCTGGCGGCGGCGGTTTTCAGTCTGGACTTTGCCGCCCGCGGCGAGACGGCAACAAACGCTTTCGGTTTTTTCGGCCACGAGACTTACCCGATTGACGCCGGAATCAATCTGCTTCATGCGGCGGACCTGGATGGCGACGGGCTGAATGACTTCATTGTCGTCAACAACCTGCGCTCGAAAATCAACCTGCTCTACAACCAGACCGGCAAGACCAACCGCGCCGCCGCGACACCCGCGCTCAAACTCGAAATCAACGAACTGCCGCCCGGCGCGCGCTTCCGCATTGATTCCATTCCCACGGACGAGCGCATCGCCGCGCTGGCGGTGGCCGATTTGAACGGCGACGGCCGGCCGGACCTCGTGCTTTACGGCGACGCGAAAGACCTCGAAATCATTTACAACCAGGGCACGAACGGCTGGAGCGAGCCGAAACGCTGGCACATCGAGGACGGGCGCATGGACGGGAACGCGCTGGTCGTCGGCGATTTGAACGGCGATGGCAGTCCCGACATCGTTTTGCTCGGCGACAACGGCTCGCTTTATTTCCTGCCGCAGCAGCCCGGCCACACTTTTGGCGAGCCGCAGAAAATTTCCTATTCCGGCACGCCCGAGTGCGTGCAAATCGTGGACGTGGACGGCGACGGCCGGAATGATTTGCTGTTCGTGGATTTCAACAGCCTCACGCCGTTCCGTTTCCGGCTGCAAAATGCCGCCGGCCAGCTCGGCCCGGAGATTTATTTCAAGACCCAGCTCATCCATTCCTATTGCGCGGACACGCTGGAGGGCAATTCCAAATTGTTCGTCGTGACCATCGCGCAAAATTCCGGCCGCGCGGGAATCTCGGAATTCACCCGCAAACCCGCCGAGCCATTGTCCGGCGGCTTCCGGCGCGGGCAGTTTCAAATCCTGCCGCTCAACAAGACGGAAGCGGCGCAGCGCGGCGTGCTCTGGGCGGACGTCAACGGCGATGGCCGCCCCGACCTGCTCGTGGCCGAGCCGGAGAGCGGGCAGCTTTCGGTCTATTTGCAGCAGCCGGACGGCTCGCTCGCGCCGTCCCGGACGTTCCCGACCCTGGCCGGCGTGAGCCAGTTGGCGGTGGCGGATTGGAATGGCGACGGTCATCCGGAAATTTTCCTGTTGAGCCAGAAGGAACGCGCCGTCGGCGTCACGGCGTTTGACCAGAACGGACGGCTGCCGTTCCCCACGCTCATTCCGCTGGACGGCAAGCCGCTCGTGATGGCCGTTGGCGCGCTGAAATCCGGCGCGAAACCCACGCTGGCGGTGATTGTGGACAAGGACGGCCAGCGCTCGCTCGTGACGCGCGCGGCGGACGGCAAAACGCGGACGCAAAAGTTGAGCGACAGCTTCAAATAGAACCCTGCCACGCTCGCGGTTCAGGACGTGAACCAGGACGGCCTGGCGGATTTGGTGGCGCTGATTCCCTACGAAAAAATCAAGGTGCTGCTGCAAAAGTTGGCGGGCTTGCCGCGCCAAAGCGAAGCGACGGCGGGCGATTTTGACGAGATGGACGTGGACCCGCCGGGCGGCGCGATTGAACAGCCGTGGCTGGCGGCGGCTGACGTGGACGGCGACGGCAAGACGGAACTGCTGCTGCCGCAGAATAATTTCGTCCGCGCCGTCGTGCTCGAACAGCAGGCCAAAACGCAGGACTCCACCAACAAGCCGGCATGGGTCTTTCGCGTGAAGGACCAGATCAACGGCGCGGCCAGCGACTCGCGCATCGTCGGCGCGACGGCGGTGACGGGTGGCACGAACACCGTGCCGTCCCTTTTCCTGCTGGACGCGGAGCACAAGCAGTTGACGCTGTGCGAGCGGGACACGAACGGCGTCTGGCGCGTGGCGCGCAATGTGGATTTGCCCGTCTCGGATTTCAGCGGCCTGCAATCTGTCGCGCTGGGCGGGACGAACGTCCAGAGCGTGGCGTTTCTCGGCCAGAACGCCGTCGCGTGGATGCCGCTGGCGGGCGAGGTCTGGGATTTCACCGCGCTCGACGGCTACGACACGCCCATCAAGGACGGCGCCCTGAACGACGTGATCGTCGGCGATTTGACCGGCAGCGGGCGGAAGGACCTGGTTTTTCTGGAGACGGCAAAAAACAATCTGGACCTCGTCCGCTTCGATTCAAGCCACAAGCTCGTGCCCGGCGCGCGCTGGCAGGTGTTTGAGGCGCACACGTTCCGCGGCGCGGTCAACGCGCTGCCCGAACCGCGCGAGGCCCTAGTGACCGACGTGACCGGCGACAAGAAAAACGACCTCATCGTTCTGGTGCATGACCGGATTCTGGTTTATCCGCAGGAGTGAGTCGGCGTTGAATCGTTGACGCGGATTGAAAAACGGCGGAACAAATCCGAAGGAACCGTTCCGAATCGTCATCGTGTGCGATGTGCGGCTCCGCTTTTGAGATTCGCGATGAAGTGGGATTCCAGGCGGCGCTTGACAGCCCATCCTGAAGCCCAAGCGTTGGTGACCTGCCATGTTCTATTGCCATAAGCTGGAGCTTGA
>JBEKRA010000345.1:0-3165 GCA_049519195.1 Verrucomicrobiota bacterium | reverse complement strand
TCGCTCATCGAGGAAAAATTGCCGCCAACGGGCGGTTATCTGTTGAGCGATGACCCGCGGCAACTGGCCCTGGTGCAATCGGCGCTCGTGCGGGACGGGCGGGCGCGGGATTTTGTGCCGCTCGACACGCAATCGCTGGTGGTGCCCGCCTATCACCGCTTTTTGCACGCGAAATTTCCGCAACGCTGGCCGGAAATTGTCTCGGCCATTCAGACCAATCTGCTCAATCCGGTCGGGTTGGTCCAGATTATGGCCATGCTGTCCCGAACCAATGCGTTGTCAACGACCTTTACCAACCTTTACTACCTGCATCCGAGCTTCGGCTACTATTTCGAGCAGTTTTACCTGGAACCGCACGGACTGATTTACAAAATGAAAATGTTGCCGGAGGACACGCTGCTGCCGCCGCGCCCGGATCAAAATCTAATCGCTGAAAACGAAAAGTTCTGGGCGCAGGCCGCGCCGCAGGCGTTTGCGCCCATCGAACGCGCCGTCGCGCCGCCCGATCCAAACGCCACGCGGAGTTGGGGCGAACGGCGGCTTGCCAAATTTCACGTGTCGCGCGAACCGAACCAGATGGCCCTTCTCGCCGGGTTTTATTTCTCGCGCAGCCTGGATTTTTGGGGGGTTGAGTTGCAGCGCGCCGGCGAACCGGAAAAGGCCGCCGCGTATTTCGACACCGCGCAAAAGCTCAACCCCGACAACCTCGTTGCCCAAATCAATCTCGATTTCAACAAGACTTTGCGCGCCGGCGGCGCCGCAGTGGTGAATTTGTCCAAGGCCACCACGGATCGGTTCGGCAAATACGGCACGTGGAGCGCGGTGCTTGACGCCAACGGCCCCTTTGACGAGCCGAGCTTTTGTTTTGAGAGCGGCGTCATACTGGCGGGGGCCAACGGTTATTTACGCCAGGCCGTCGCGTCGTTTGACCGCGTCCGCGAACTGGCCCCGGACAATTTGCCCGCGCGCCTCTGGCTCGGCCGGATTTACCTCATGGCCCGTCTGCCGCAACGCGCGCTGGAGGCGATGCGCGACCCGCTGGAGCATCCGGGTAAATTCTCGCTCGTTGAAACCAATGAAATCCAGTTGCACATGCTTGCCGCCGCCGCCTTTTTCGAGGAAACCAATTTCACGCGCGGCGCGGAACTGCTCGAAACCGAAATCGCCCTCCATCCGGAGGACGACAATTTACTCGCCGCCGCAGCGCAGGCTTACATGGTGCGCGGCATGTTCACCAACGCGCTCGGCGTGATTGACCGCAAATTGAAATCCGCGCCCGACGACCCGGCCTGGCTTTACAGCAAGGGCTATATTTCCATTCAACTCAAAAATTACGCCGCTGCCATCGCCGCCTTGAGCCGTGTCCTGGAGGTTCAGACCAACAACAACAACGCGCTCTTCAACCGCGCCATCGCCAATCTCGACAGCGACCGGCTGGACGCCGCCCGCGCCGACTATTTGCGGTTGCAGCAATCCTTCACCAACTCGTTCCAGGTCGCCTACGGCCTCGGCGAAATCGCCTGGCGCCAGCACGACACCAATGAGGCAGTCCGCAATTACCAAATCTATCTTGCCAACGCCTCAACCAACACCGGCGAGGCCCAAAACATCCTTGAGCGGTTGCGCGAGCTCAAAAAGTGAATCATCCTGACCGTGCGATGCGTGTCACCCACATCATCACGCGGCTAGTCGTCGGCGGCGCCCAGGAAAACACCGTCGCCACCGTCCTCGGCCTGCGCCAGAAATCCGGCGTCGAAGTCAATTTGCTCTCCGGCCCGACCACCGGACCCGAAGGCACGCTCGAATCTGAAGTTTCAACAATTCCCGGACTTCTCGAAATTATCCCCGAACTCGTCCGGCCCGTTCATCCACTGAAGGATTTCCTCGCGTTGCGGAAGCTTGAAAAAATTTTGCGCGAACAAAATCCGGACATCGTCCACACCCACAGCGGCAAGGCTGGAGTTCTTGGCCGGCTTGCCGCCAGACGCGCCGGCGTTCCGGTTGTCATCCACACGGTCCACGGCCCGTCTTTTGGCAATTTCCAAAATGCCGCCGCCAATTTCATTTTCCGCGCCGCCGAAAAATACGCCGCAAACGCCACAACCCATTTCGTCGTCGTCGCCGAAGCGATGAAGAATCAGTATCTCGCCGCCGGCATCGGCCAGCCGGGGCAATACGCAAAAATCTTCAGCGGCTTTCCACTCGAACCGTTTCTCACGGCAAAAAACGACCCGGAACTGCGGAGAAAATTGGGGATCGCGCCGGATGATTTCGTCATCGGCAAAATCGCGCGGCTGTTCAAGCTCAAGGGCCACGACGACTTGTTTGCAGTTGCGCCCGAACTCGTCCGCCAAAATCCGAAAATCAAGTTCCTGCTCGTCGGCGACGGCGAATGGCGCGGGCGTTTTGAAAATCTGGCGAAAACTCTTGGCCTGGAGAAAAATATCATTTTCACCGGCCTCGTTCCGCCGGCTGAAGTTTCGCGATGCGTCGGCATCATGGATGCGCTTGTGCATTTGTCCCTGCGCGAAGGTTTGCCGCGCGCCTTGCCGCAGGCGCTCGCCGCCGCCAAACCCGTCGTCGCTTGCGATTGCGACGGCGCGCGCGAAGTCTGTCTCGACGGCGAAACCGGATTTCTGATTCACCCCGGCGATTTGACCGGCTTGAAAAACCGCCTGCTCCAGCTCGCCGGCAACGCCGCGTTGCGCGAAAAGTTTGGCCGGTCCGGGCAAAACTTCGTCCGCGAAAATTTCGCCGTCGAAAAAATGGTGGACGCCATTTACAATCTTTATCTGAAATTGGCCGCCGCCGGAAAATGACGAATCACTAAACCATAATGACTAAAGAATTCCGAATGACGAATGACGAATGGCAAGGAGCGCGACGAAACTCCATTCGTCATTCGTCATTTGTCATTTAAGTCATGGCCTTTCCCTTCAATTATTTCCTCGCCGCTTTTGCGGGCGCGTTTCTGACGACGCTGCTCGCGCTCCCGCTCTGGCGCAAATGGTGTCTGCGCATCAAGCTCGTGGACGACCCCGGCCGGCGCAAAATCCACGACCAGCCCGTCCCGCTCGCGGGCGGACTTGCCGTGCTCACCGGCATTTTGCTGCCGCTCGCCGCCGGCGCGATTCTGCTGAAAACCGGCGCGCACGTTTTGAACCA
>JBEKRA010000344.1:0-3167 GCA_049519195.1 Verrucomicrobiota bacterium | reverse complement strand
TGAGTTCAAGAACATCAGCACGGCTCCGCCGAAGATAAGAGCAACGTGCAACACAATCACCCGCGCATACGGCTGGTCAAAAAGATCGCTTGCACTGGTGCGTTGATATTCTCGGCCCAATAAAAAATTTGTCACAAATGAAATGCCACGGCTGACAACGAATCCAATCATCACCCACTCAAGATGGTTATTCCGCATGATTTGCAGGAATATTCCTGGTCCCGGGAATCCAGTCACGCCGCCAAAAAAGCGGGCGATTATGAAACCATGACCGTAGCAAAATAGGCTGTAGTGGAAGCAAAAAAAGGGAATGATGAACAATTTTCCGTAAGCTTTAATCGGTGGTTCCTGGGTCGCGCATAGCATTTTCAGGATGTTGATTGCACCAATAATGACATTTTCACTCCAGAACAGAAACATGAGCGGAAAGACATCCCAGTGGAAATAAAACACGCCGATAACCGGCACAAGATTGGCGAGCACCAAGGCAATGACGGATGGACGCCGCCAGTCGGCGGCTTTGAACTCCCCTAAAATCTTCATGGGTGCTGATTCTGAAAACTATTCGCCGCCGCCGTTTTTCTTTTTGACGCCGAGTTTCTTTTCCAGTTCCGCGACGCGCTTGAGGAGTTCGGGCAAATGCTGGATGGCGATGATCTGGCGTTTGGTGTCCCTGTCCGGCTGCGCGGGCGAGCCGAACCATTTTGCGCCGTCGGGGATGTCGCGCATCACGCCGGATTGCGCGGCGACGGTGGCTTGATTGCCGATTTTCAGATGCCCCGCGATGCCAGCCTGCCCGGCGAGGATCACGTATTTGCCCAGCTTGGTGCTGCCGGAAATGCCAACCTGCGCGATGACAATGCAATGCTCGCCGATTTCCACGTTGTGGGCGATTTGCACGAGATTGTCTATCTTCGTGCCCTTGCCGATGACAGTCGAACCGAGCGCGCCACGATCAATCGTCACGTTCGCGCCGATCTCCACGTCGTGGCCGATGACGACATTGCCAATTTGCGGAACCTTGCGGTGGATGCCGTTGTCGAGCACGTAACCGAATCCGTCCGAGCCGATGACCGTGCCGGCGTGAATGCGGACGCGATTCCCAATTTCCGTGCGCGGATAAATCGTCACGTTCGGGAACAGATTCACATCCTCACCGAGCTTGGAATCGTTGCCGACAAAATTGCCCGCCTGCAAAACTGAATTGGCGCCAATCTTCACGCGTTCGACGACGACGCAATGCGGGCCGATATGCGCGGTCGGGTCAATTTGCGCCGACGCGGCGACAACGGCGGTCGGGTGTCTGCCGGCTGGAAATTTTTGTTCGGGAAAAAAGAGCGCGAGCGCCCTGGCGAAGGCCACTCGGGCGTTCGGCACGCGAATCAGGATTTTTTTCGCGGACGAAAAGCGTTTGTCGGCGATGATGGCGGTGGCGGCGCTTTGTTCGGCGCGTGCGAAAAAATCCTCATTTTCGGCGAAAGTGAGGTCGCCGGCCTGGGCGTGTTCGGCGGGCGCGAAGTTTTTCAGGACGGCATTGCTGTCGCCAACCACTTCGCCACCAACGAGCTTTGCTATTTCTGCGGCTGAAAAGGACATTTGATTGACTTGATTGTCGCGGCTAACTATAAAGACTGGCGCAACCAGTTCAACCCCAAGTTTTATGTCAAAAACTTTGCGCGTCGGGATGATCGGTCACCGCTTCATGGGCAGGGCGCACTCGAATGCCTGGCGGCAGGCGCCCCGCTTCTTCAACCTCAAAGCCAACATCGAGCTGCACACGATTTGCGGCCGTAATGCCGGCGCGGTGCAGGCGGCGCGCGCCCATCTCGGCTGGCAGCACGCCGCGACCGACTGGCGCGAAATCGCCGAGTCGCCGCTGATTGACGTCGTGGACATCGTGACGCCGACTTTTTGCCACGCGGAAATGGCGATGGAAGCGTTGAAAAACGGCAAGCACGTTTTGTGCGAAAAGCCGCTGGGGCTGAATCTCAAGGAATGCGAGCAAATGTTCGCCGCCGCGCAAAAGGCGAAGGTCGTCCACATGGTCTGCCACAATTACCGGCGCATCCCGGCGATTGCGCTGGCGAAGCGGATGATTGGCGAGGGCGCGCTGGGGCGGATTTATCATTTCCGCGCCCGTTACGCGCAGGACCGGCTGGCCGACCCGGAATTTCCGCTCGACTGGCGTTTGCAGAAGGAATTCAGCGGCAGCGGCGTCCATAGCGACATCAATTCGCACATCATTGATTTGGGGCGTTATCTCGTCGGCGAGTTCAAGCAGGTCTGCGGCCTGGTGAACACGTTTATTCCCGAACGGCCGCTGGCGGATTCGCCGGTCAAGGGCGTGCGCAAAATGGGCAAGGTCACCGCGCCGGACTCGGCGGCGTTCCTCGGCTGGATGGACAACGGCGTGCTGGCGAACCTGGAGGCGACGCGCTACGCGCTGGGCCGCAAGAACCGCATCGAAATCGAAATCAACGGCGGCAAAGGCTCGATTTATTTCGATTTCGAGGACATGAACAAAATCAAATTTTACAACGGCGACGACCCGCCGGACCGGCGCGGCTTCCGGGACATTCAAGTGACGGAGCGCGGCAACGTGCAGCCTTACGCCGGCAACTGGTGGCCGCCGGGACACGGCATCGGCTACGAACACACGTTCATCCACGCCATCGCGGACTTTGTGAATGCGTGTGTCGAAGGCAAGCCGGTTCAGCCGACTTTCGAAGACGGCCTGAAAAACCAGCGCGTGCTCACGGCGGTGGAGGAATCGTCCAAGACCGGCAAGTGGGCGAAGGTGTGAATCGAATGTCGGCGGTGATTAAATCGTTGCTGATTTAAGAAAATGAACTCGATTGCTGATTACGCAATTGCCGTTCTGCTAACTGGCATTTTTATTTGGGTGATTTTATTAAGGGGAAAGGAATGATTTCAAATTAGACAGCTACCAACCTTCGCCGGTTCTTGCCGACAACTTATTTTTAAGCTACCCTGCGGCTGGAGTAAAATGCCGTGACCTCGCTTGAACAAATCATCCCCGAACTGCGGGACGCCATCGGCCCGGTGATTTTAATCTCCGGCGTCGGGCTGCTGCTGCTCACCATGACCAACCGGCTGGGCCGCGCCATTGACTGGGCGCGGCAATTGAAGGCCGAGCTGCCAAGCCG
>JBEKRA010000343.1:0-3175 GCA_049519195.1 Verrucomicrobiota bacterium | reverse complement strand
GCGATTTGCAGCGTGATGTCCTTGACGAGCTGCTTGAACTCGTCCTTCGCCACGGTCTCCGCCTTGCCCGCGCCGACTTCGACGAGCACGCCGACCTTCGCGCCGGTGTGGATGTAGCCGGCAATCATGCCGTTGCCACTGACTTCCATTTTCGCGTGCCGGGCAACCTTGATGTTCTCGCGGATTTTGGCGACCAGCGCCTGGCGCTCCGCCTCGAAATTCGGGCTGGCCTCGGTCGCGTAACGCTTCGCAACGTCGTCGCAAAACGCGCGGAAGATGTCGTTGCGCGCCACAAAATCGGTCTCGCTGTTCACCTCGATGAGCACGCCGAGCCGGCCGTCCGGCGCGATGTATTGGGTGATGGCGCCGTCCTTCGCGTCGCGCGCCGCCTTCACGGAGGCGGTTGCCTGGCCCTTCTTGCGCAAAACACTCACGGCATCGTCGAGCTTGCCCTTCGCTTCCACGAGCGCCTTTTTGCAGTCCATCATGCCAGCGCCGGTCATTTCCCGGAGCTTGCCCACGTCAGCAGCAGTAAATTCAGCCATATTAAATAAAATATTGATTGTTGAAAGTTGATCGTTGATGGCAAAAACGGAAAATTTTCCGCCAGCCAGATTTTTTTATGCCGGCGCCTGTGGAACGGCCTCGACCGGCGCAACAGCGGCGGGCGCGGCGGTTTCGGCGGGTGGCATTTCCACCGGCTCGGCGGCTTCCGCGGGCGCGGTTTCGTCCGGCGACTTGCGGACGCGCTTCGATTCAAATTCCCCCTGCGCCTGCGTGATGGTCTGACCGACGGTGGCCATGATCATGCGAATGGAACGAATGGCATCGTCGTTGGCGGCAATCGGATAATCCACGAGGTCGGGATCGCAGTTCGTGTCCACGAGCGCGACGATGGGAACCTTCAGTTTGCGCGCCTCGGCCACGGCGTTATGCTCGCGCTTGATGTCCACGACGAACATCGCGGCGGGGATTTTGTCCATCGAGCGGATGCCGTCGAAATACTTTTGCAGGCGCGCGGCCTCGCGGCGGATGGAGGATTGCTCCTGTTTGCCATAATTGGCCAGCGAGCCGTCGGCGTCCATCTTCTCGATGTCCTTGAGCCGCTTGATGGACGACTTGATGGTGTTGAAATTCGTAAGCGTCCCGCCGAGCCAGCGTTCGACGACGTAAAATTGCCCGCACTCCTTCGCGGTTTCCTTGATGCACTGCTGCGCCTGCTTTTTGGTGCCGACAAAAACCACCTTGCCACCCTTGCGGACAGTGATGCCCAGAAAGTCGCAGGCCATTTCAAGCTGCTTGAGCGATTTGCTCAAGTCAATGATGTGAATGCCGTTGCGCGTGTCGAAGATGTATGGCTTCATCTTGGGGTTCCAGCGTTTCGTCTGGTGCCCGAAATGGACGCCCGAATCCAACAATTCTTTGATGCCAATGCTTATCACAATATTTCCTTTGGTTGAGACTTCGGATTTTCCGAAGCATCCCGCGGAACACGGGATTTCGTTTGATGTTATTATGGCCGCTCCGCGCCCACTCGAACGCGAAATGTTGAGGCCGTTTTCCCCTTGCCAGATTGGCGAAAGGGAGACGCAGGATACCAGAGAAAACGGCTGTGACAACCTTTATTTGATCAGGTTTTCAGGCACCGGGCCGGGAACTCAACCTCGGAACGGTTTCGCCTAATTCTTGCGGGCGCGCTGTTTCCAGCCGTTTGACCTCGACACCCGCGATGCAAAGGTCGTCCTCGAATCCGGAGGCCGAGAATTGTTTGACTTCGTTAATCAGCGCCACCATCAACTCCTTTGCAGGCAGATGAGCATGCTGCCGGACCATGGCCAGCAAACGCTCGGGACTTAAAGCCTCGTTGTCCCGCCCTTCAGCCTCAATCAACCCGTCGGTGAACAGCGCGATCAAGTCGCCCGTTTCCATCGGAAGCCGGTGGGTGGGAAAGCGCCCCTCGGTAAAAAGTCCCAGAGCCGGACCTTTTTTTTGCTTCGATTTGGCGCCCAGCAACTCGACAGTGCCCCGCTGCCGCCGCACGAGCAACGGCTCCGGATGTGCCGCGCTCGCGTAGCTAAACTCTCCACGGGCCACATCGGCAATCAGATAAAAGGCTGTGGCAAACATGGTGGAGCCGGTCTGCATGAAGACCCCCGCCGCCTCGCGGTTGATCTGGGTTAGCAATTCGCCCGGATCGGTCGTCGTGGCGCTCAAGTTCTCCACCAGCGCGCGCATCATCGCTGTCACCAGGGCCGCCCGGACATCATGCCCCATCACATCGCAGATAAACAGCCCCACACTCGTGTCCGAAAGCGGGATGATGTCGAAGAAATCACCGCTGACCGCGCCCATCGGGGAGAAGAAGCTGAAGAATTCCAGTTGGCTTTCCTCGCGCGGCTTGTGGGGCGGCACGCATGGAAACTCGTGCGGCAGCATGGCTAATTGCAGTTCGCGCGCCATCTTCAATTCCTCTTCGTTTTGCCGGTTCTTCTGCTCCAGTTCCCGCGCGTGTTCCGCGAGTTGTTCCTCGGCCAGCTTGAGGGGAGTAATGTCCCGGGAAACACCGAACGTGCCGATGATGTTCCCGTCCTTGTCAGGCCAGGGCATCTTCGTCGTGATGACCCAGCTGACACTGCCGTCGGGTTGCGCGCCGCGTTCCTGTTTGCCGATGCTGGGCTGTCCAGTGCGGATGATTTCCTGTTCATCCTCATATGCCAGCCGGGCGCGTTCGTCCCCAAAAAAGTCAAAGTCCGTCTTGTTCACCATGTATTCGGAGAACTTCTCCGTGTTCGCCAGATGGGGGGGCAGTCCGTCCTGACCGGCTGACGGGTGGGCTTTGCGATACCGGTGCCGCGCGTTATTCAACGTCCGCTCCGCCTTCGCATGGTTCACTCGCACAAAGCGGGACTCTCGATCCTTGAAGTAGATGGAATCGGGTAAATTGTCCAGCAGGGTCTGGAACAGATCCTTTTCGTAAGCCAGCTTTTCCTCGGCCTGCTTTAACTCCGTGATGTCCCGCGCAATACCGATCAGTCCGGTCACATTGCCGGCCCCGTCCTTCAACGGAACCTTGGTGGTCAGCGACCAGCGCATCCCCAATGTCTTGTGCTGGGTGCGTTCCTCCTTGGTCACCGGCTGTCCTGACCGCATCAACGCCTGCTCGTCGGCCAGATAC
>JBEKRA010000342.1:0-3186 GCA_049519195.1 Verrucomicrobiota bacterium | reverse complement strand
AATCGGCGATACAGCAGATTTGGAAATCTGCGCTACGAAGAATTTTGTCCCGCACCCATGACTGTGGAAAGGCCGATTATTTCTTTCTTTTCGGCAAACTTCTGCTAAATTTTGCTCATTCTGAATGAGAGGTTCCTAATGCGCGTTTTGTTTCTGCATGACTGCGGGAATCCAGCCGCTGGACGCCGGTTGGTTGTCGGGTTGGGTTTGTTGCTGGTGTTGCTGGCGGCAAGGAATGTTTCCGCTGTTCCAGAAATCATTGTGCAGCCTGTGTCGGTCTATGTGGCCAGCGGCGATCCCGCGCAGTTTTCTGTCAAAGTGACCCAGCTTGGAACCAACGGGCCCATGCCGCTGTCCGTGCAATGGCGGCGGAACGGCCAGAACATCCCCGGCGCGCTCGATGTTTTCACCAGCGGTTCGGGGCCGAAGTATTCATACCTGACCATCAGCAGCGCGCAGCCTTCTGATTCCGGCATGTATTGTGCGGTGGCCTACGACGCCGATGGCGCGGTGAACACCACGAATGTCTTTCTTTACATCACCGATTTGCCGGCGGTGACGGCGAGCGACAATTTTGCGTATCGGGGGACGCTGGATGACTGGGGTGGTTCGGTGGCCACGGACAATATAGGCGCTACGAAAGAGCCGGGCGAGCCAAAGCACGGCGGCGCGAAGGGAGGCTCGTCGGTCTGGTTCAAATGGACTGCGCCAAGTTCTGGCGTGGCTTACTTCGACACGCGCGGCAGTGATTTCGACACGACCTTTGGAGTCTACACGATAGCAACCAAGGGGCAGGAAAGTGTCACCAATCTGGTCTCCGTCGCGGGCGATGATGATGCGGGACAGTATTTCAACAGCGCGGTTGCCTTCAATGCGAATTACGGCATGGAATATGAAATAGCCGTGGACGGTTTTTACGGCGTTCAAGGCGACATCGTGTTGAACTGGTGGCTGGAACAGACGTCGGAACAGGTTCCACAAATCCTCACGCAGCCGCAGAGCGTCACGGTCGGTTCCAACAGCGCGGTCTCATTGTTAGTCATGGCCACCAACCACAACAGCTACACTCTGCAATACCAGTGGTATCGCAATGGCGTTCCAATTTCGCAGCAAACCCAGTCTCTGTTCACGATTTCCAGCGTCACGCCGCAAAACGTCGGGGAATACCGCGTGCTGGTTTCGCTTATGTATCAGCAGGGCAGCAATCACACGACGCTGTCGTGGCCCGCGCAGGTGCAACTGGATTACCAAAACAAGACCAATGTCCAGGCGCAGGCAAAATTCCGCGAAGCGACCGACTCATCGAGCGGCCTGACCCCCCGCGCAGTGCCCGTGAGCGGTTACACCGGCACGCACATTTGGAACACTTATGGCGCGGAATCCGAGCCGGGCGAGCCGAACCATTGCGGCAAGGAGGGCGGCGCGCCTTACTGGTTTTCCTATCTGGCAGCCGCCAACGGCACATTGACCGTGGACGCCTACACGCCCACCTTTACCAATGTGCTGGCCATTTACATCGGGCCGGGCGATAGTTATGACACGCTGGTTTCAGTGGCCTGCGCGAGCACGAACCAGGGTGCCGGCCATGAAGTGGCGGTATTCCCGGCCGCCAATGGGAAGAACTATTGGATTGTCGTGGACGGACTCAACGGCGCGGTGGGCGATGTCACGCTGTCTTACAATCTGACCGCGCCGCCGGTCTTCACCAGCCAGCCGCAGAGCCAGACCGTCCCGCAGGGCAGCAACGTCACCTTGACGGCATCGGCGACGGGCATACCTTCGCCGTGGTATCAGTGGCGGACGAACACGGCGAAATTTTTAAGCCGGACCAATTCCAGCCTGACCCTCACCAATTTTCAGGCGACGAACCAGTGGAATTACGACGTGGTGGCGACCAATCTGGTCGGCGCGGCGACAAGTTCGGTGGCGACGTTGTATCTGGATTCGCCGCTGCGGTTCACGAATACCGCGAGGACGGTCACAAACAGTTTTACCGCGCTGTTGCTGGGCAAGGCGAATACCAATTACATCATCCAGTCCTCCACGAACCTGGCGAGGACGAACTGGGTTCCCATCCTCACCAACAGTTCGCCCTACGGCATCCTGTTCTTCGTGGACACCAATCTCCGCAGTTACTCAAACCGGTTTTTCCGCGCGGTGGTGAAAACCAATTAAACAACACGTCAACCAGGCCGGAACCGACAATCGGACGGCAAAGGCCGTTCCGCCATATTCATCGCTGGAAACTTCAATCACGCCGCCGAGCGTCTCGACAAATGGCCTTGGAAATCGCCAGACCAGGTTCCGCGTTGCCGCTTGCGGCGCCGCAATGCCCGCTGTGAAGCAGTCAATCCGCCGCCCGATTTTTCCCAGCGGCGACAACCGGCGGGGCATTCAGGCAGAGATACAGGAAGGCAAAAAACGCAGTCAACAACGCCACGCCCCCGGAGATTAGGTAGGGCAGGGCGGGCTTCACAAAAAACAACGTGCTGGCGAATATCGGGCTGATCATCCGCGCCAGCGCGCCGAAGCTTTGTGCGACGCCGAGGTTTGCGCCCTGCTCGTTTGACGGCGAGTTCAGCGAAATCAATCCGAACACCGGCGGGCGGTTAAGCCCGGAGCCGATGGCCAGCAGCGCGAGCGCGATCAAAATCCCGGGCAAATGCGTCACAAACGGCAGCGCGGCCAGGCCAACTGCAAAAACAATCATGCTGATGAAAATCAATTTCTGTTCGCCGAATTTTTTCACAAGCCGCCCGATGACGCCTTGGACGAGCGCCGCGATGATGCCGGCGTAGGTGAACAAATAGCCGACGCGATGGTTCAACTCCTGCGCCGCGAAAGAAAATTTGTGTTTTGCCAGCAGCGGAAAGGTGGATTCAAAGCAGGTGAAGCAAAACGTTGCCAGGAAGAAAATGCCGATGAGCGGGCCGAGCCGGGGCTGGCGCAGAGTGTGTCCCCATTGGGCGAATTTGGGGCGCGCTGCGACAGGCTCGGAACCCGGCTTGCGGCTTTCGCCGAGGATAAACCAGCCGAGGATAAAATTCGCGACGCAGAAACAGGATGCCACCCAGCCAGGTCCGGTCCGCCCGAAAATCTCCACGCTGAATGCGCCGATGGCCGGGCCGAAAATAAAGCCGAGTCCGAAGGCCATGCCGATGAGGCCCATGCGCGCGGACCGTTTTT
>JBEKRA010000341.1:0-3187 GCA_049519195.1 Verrucomicrobiota bacterium | reverse complement strand
CGCTTCGAGCATTTCCATTTCCTGGTCGGAGGCGAAGCGTTTCAGGAGCCGGATGGCAATGGGATCGTCGGCCTTGCCTCGCGTGCATTCGGCCTCGCAGGGATGCGTGCAAATGCGGCCGCAGATGGCCGAAAGCGGATTGCGCTGGCGGATGAGTTCGACCGCCTTGAGGTATTCCTTTTTCTTGATGAGCTGGACGTAACCCTGGACGTTCACCTTGGCCGGGCACTTCATCTTGCAGGGTGAGTGGCCGTTTTTAAGGATGCCGAATATGTTCGGGGTGGCCTGGGCATAAAGTTTGGCGATGCCCTTGCGGGTGCCCAGGCAGCGGTTGAACTCGTCCGGGATGTCAACCGGGCAGACCTGGGTGCATTCGCTGCAACCCGTGCATTTGTTCTCGTCAACGTATCGCGGATATCGCCTGACGGTGGCTTCGAAATTGCCAGGTTCCCCATACAAGCCGGTCAATTCCGAAAGGGTCATTATCTCGATATTAAGATTCCGCGCACATTCCACCAGCTTGGGCGAGACAATGCACGTGGCGCAATCGCCGGTCGGGAAGGTCTTGTCCAAATGCGCCATCATGCCGCCGATGGCGGCATCGCGCTCGACGAGATAGACCTTGAAGCCGCTGTTGGCCAGGTCAAGCGATGCCTGGACGCCGGCAATGCCGCCGCCCTGAACCAGCACCGCGCCGATTTGTTTGTCGCCGTTGTTACTCATGACCGTTGGCCTCCACTTTTTTCAAAACGTTCGAGGCGGGAACCATCAGCTTGTCGAATCCGAGATCGCCGGGGCCGATGCCGAGGCAAAGCCCCAAAAGCTGGGTGATGTAAATGATCGGAATTTGATAGTTCTTCCCGGCCTGCTTGTTGATGTCCTGCTGCCGCAAATCGAGATTGGCCTGGCACATCGGGCAACTGACCGCGATGCAGTCGGCGCCCGACTGGACGGCCATGTCGAGAATGGATTCGGTGAGATTGAGCACCACGTCGGTTCGCGAGAGCGTCAGCCCGCCGCCGCAACATTCGACCTTGCAAGGCCAGTCGAGGCTCTGGCCGCCCATCGCGGTGACCAGCCGGTCAAGCGACTTGGGATTTTCCGGGTCGTCGAACTTCACGACTCCCGGTGGCCGGACGAGCAGGCAGCCGTAATAGCAAGCCACCTTGAGGCCGTTCAATGAGCGCTTGAGGGATTTGGCAATCGCCGGCAGGCCGACGTCTTCAAGAAGCACCTCGACCAAATGGCGGACCTTGACCGAGCCGTCGTAATCGCGATCCAGTGCCTCGCGGACGCCCTGGCGGATTTCTGGATGCGCCGAGATTTCGTGGTTGGCCACTTTCATCCGGTTGTAGCAGGCGGCGCAATTGACGATCATGTCCAGCTTCATGTCCTGGACCTTCGCCAGGTTGGCGGCGGGCAGAGACGCGGCAAGCAAGCGGTTGGTCTGGTGCCCGGCGGTGGCGCCGCAGCAGGTCCAGCCTTTGGGTTCCTCAAAATCAATGCCCAGCGCCTTGACGACGGCCAAGGTGGACTGATTCATGTCGCGGGCTGTGGATTCAGACGAGCATCCGGGATAATAGGCGTATTTCATACTTTGCCTCCCCGGCTCTGCTTGGTTTTTTTGAAAATGCGTTTCACGGTCTGGCGGTCGCCGCCCCGAGGCGGCAGCAGCGCGATTTTTCCCTTCTTCAGCATGGCCGGGAATTTATCCGTGTCATTCATCAATTTGCCGGTGCCGAGCTTGTAGGCGGTGATCATGCCGATTTCGTAACTGCGGCCAAAGGTCTCGACGGTCTTCAGAAATGCCCGATTGAACAGCGGAACATTGCCTTCCGGCGTCGGCGCGCCGCGTTCGATGGCCAGCCGGCGCAACGCGTCCATGACCGCCGCCACGTCAATGCCCATCGGGCATCGGGTGGAGCAGGTCTCGCACGAGACGCACATCCAGACCAGGTCGCTGCCCAGCAGTTCGTCGCCGGCGCCCAGGTGGAGCAGCCGCATGATTTCCGAAGGCCGGGTCTTGGCCAGTTTGGCCACCGGACAGCCGTTGGAGCATTTCTTGCATTGAAAGCAGATGCTCAAGTCAACGCCGGACAACTGTTCCACGGCGTCTTTCAAGGCGCGGCTGTTTTTGTTTTTCTTGATGGTGATCACGGTGATGGTCTCCGCCTATTTCACGGCCAGCTCTTCCCCGGCTTTCTCCGCCCAGACATCGTCAGTGTCCTCCACAACGATGGTCTTGACGCTGCCCGGAACAACTTTGCGATAGACTTGTGAGGGTTTGCGCTTCTGGCCGTTCACCGTCAAAAGCTGTTCGACGGCTATCCCGAACAATTTCTGATTCTCCTCAAGATATGGCAGGATCAATTCCCAGTCTTCATCGGTCAGCTTGCCGAACTTGCCGCCGTTCAACTGCTGGTCCACCATGGTCTTGCCGGGGTCGCGGACAAAAATCGCGCCGCCCGACGCCAGCGAGAACAGGTTGCTGCCCGGATACGGCTCCGGCAGGGGAACCAGTTTTCCCTGATCGTCGAATTTGACGCCATTCAAAATCACAAAACCGCCGCCGGCGTGCGGATCGCCGGCCATGAAGGATTCGGCGAGAAAATCGAGGCAGGTGCCGTTGATGACCACCTTGGGTCTGCCGACGGAATTGATGAGCGGCCGGCCGGCCGCGTTGCCAAGCACATAGACCGCGCCGCCCTTCGCGCCATACATGAAGGTCTGGCCCACGTCGCCGTGGATGACCATTTTCCCGCGCTTGATGATCTGGCCGAGCTGGTCCTGGGCGTTGCCATGCACCGTGATTTCCAACCCGTCAATGCCGGAAGCCAGATAATCCCCGCTGCTGCCATAAACATCAATCACCACATCATCGGTTTCCGGGCCGAGGCCGCAGCCGATGTAGCGCTGGCCGATGCAGTTGAAGCTGATGAACCGCCGCCAGCCTTTCATGAACGCATCCACCAGCAATTCCGCGTCGCAATCCTTGCCCTCCGCCGCAAAACGCGCGGCGTCAATCACCAGCGTGGTTTCGTTTTCCCGCGGCGGACGCAGGCTGTCGCGCGTCGCAAAATCAATGAGCCGGTAAGCGCTCTTGACGGTTTCCTTTGAGCTGATGTTGGGCAGGCTGCCGAGCAACTTGTTCAATTCACGGTGGATGATATGGAGGATATGGCTGCGT
>JBEKRA010000340.1:0-3191 GCA_049519195.1 Verrucomicrobiota bacterium | reverse complement strand
ACTATTTCGGAAAGACCAGCAACGCGGATCGCCGCAGTTTTGTTTATACGCCGCCTGAATACGACAAGGATCCAAACAAACGTTTCCCGGTGCTCTATCTGCTGCACGGCTACAACGAAAACGAAACCGGCTGGAGTCATCAGGGCTGCGCCGGATTGATCATGGACAACTTGATCGCCGAAGGCAAAGTCATGCCATTCATCATCGTGATGGAAAACGGCGGCATGACGACGGGCCCCGGCTTCGCTCCCCGCAGCGCTCCTCCCGCTGGCGCTCCGCCGCGAGGCGGCGGACGCGGCATGTTTGACTTCGGCACCTTCGAGCATGCCCTGATTGAAGACGTGATTCCTTTCGTGGATGCCAATTTCCGCACCATCGCCGATCAGCCGCATCGCGCGCTGGCCGGTCTCTCGATGGGGGGTATGCAAACGCACAACATCTCCCTGAAGCACCTCGATACTTTTTCGCACATCGGCATTTTCAGCGGCGGCAGCATCGCCACCAATGAAATCACCGACCTGGCCGCTTTCAAGCAAAAGGTGAAATTGGTCTTCGTCAGTTACGGCAGCCGCGAGAACAGCGCTGCCGGCAAAGCCAGCGTCGCGTCGCTCAAAGAAGCCGGCATCAACAGCGTCTTTTACGAATCGCCAAACACCGCTCACGAATGGCAGACCTGGCGGCGGAGTCTCCATGAATTCGCGCCGTTGCTGTTCAAAACCGAATAAAGTCTTCGCAACCATTTCCATGAGAACTCCAGCCAAAATTATTTGCATCTTGTTTTTCGCCGTCGCCACGGCGGGAATTTCTGCGGAACTCAATCCCCTGTTTCAGGACAACGCCGTTTTGCAATGCGACCAGCGCGTGCCGGTCTGGGGCGCGGGGCGCGACGGCGAAAAAATCATCGTGACGTTCGCCGGCCAAAATGTTTCGACGGTGGCGACAAACGGCGTTTGGAAAATCTGGCTCAAGCCGATGAAACCAAACGCGACACCACAAACGCTGACCGCGCGCGGTGACACGACCAGCGAGATTACCAACGTTCTCGTCGGCGAAGTGTGGGTGGCCAGCGGCCAATCCAACATGGAACGCCAGCTCGGTTTGCGCCCGGGACAAAAACCAATTACGGATTGGCAGCGCGAAGTCGCAGCGGCGAATTATCCTGAAATCCGGCAGTTCTATGTGCCGCAGACGAAATCATTCACGCCGCAGGCGACGGTGAGCGGCAACTGGACGGTCTGTTCGCCGGAGACGGTGAAGGATTTTACCGCTGTCGGTTATTTTTTTGCGCGCGACCTGTTTGCCGCGCGGCACGTTCCGATTGGAATTATTCACAGTTCGTGGGGCGGCACCCCGGCGGAGGCGTGGACGAGTGAGGCGGGGCTGAAAAAGCTGCCGGACTTCGCCGAACCGATCGTCGAGTTGAAAAAATTCGCCGCCGATCCCGAATTGGCGCGGCGCGAAACGCAGGCCAGACAAGAAGCGTGGTATCAAAAAGTGGACTCCGGTTCCAAACCCGGCGCGGCATGGAGCGCGGCGGATCTGGATGTGGGCGATTGGAAGACGATGACGCTGCCGACGTTTTGGGAAAACGCGGGCTATCCTGATTTCGACGGCATTTTTTGGTTCCGTCGCGCGTTTGAATTGCCGGAGAACTGGGACGGCGGCGACGCGGAATTGCATCTGGGCGCGGTGGACGACAACGATACGACGTGGGTGAACGGCGCGCAGGCCGGCGCGACGACGGTCTGGTATCTGCCGCGCGTCTATCGCGTGCCGGGCAGCGTGCTGAAACGCGGCAAAAATGTCATCGCCGTGCGCGTGCTGGACACCGGCGGCAACGGCGGCCTGCATGGCGGCGACGACGCGATGCGCCTGCTGTTCAACGCCGGCGGAAAAACAAATTCCCTGTCGCTCACCGGTTCATGGCGGTGCAAGCAAAGCGTTTCGTTGAAAACCGCCGGCTGGCCCCCCAGCGATTTCAGCCAGGACGCAAGCGCGCCGACGGTGCTTTACAACGGCATGATCGCGCCGCTGCTGCCGTATGCAATTCGCGGCGTCATTTGGTATCAGGGCGAGGCGAATGTCGGGCGCGAGCGGCAGTATCAGACATTGTTTCCCGCGATGATCACAGATTGGCGGCAGGCGTGGGGCGAAGGCGATTTTCCGTTTTTGTTCGTGCAAATCGCGCCTTACCGCGACATGACGCCGGAAATCCGCGAGGCGCAATTGCTCGCATGGCAGCGCACAAAAAACACGGCAATGGCCGTGACGATGGACTGCGGTGATGCCAACGACATTCATCCCGCGCACAAACAGCCGATGGGCGCGCGGCTCGCGCTGGCCGCCCGCGCGCTGGCCTACGGCGAAAAACTCGAATACTCCGGGCCGGTTTTTGACTCGATGAAAATCAAAGACGCCAACGTCATTTTGCATTTCACGCATCTCGGCGGCGGCCTCGTCGCGAAGGACGGCGAACTGAAAGGCTTCACAGTCGCCGGCGCGGACAAACTCTTTCATCCAGCGCAGGCGAAAATTGCCGGGAAGACAGTCGTTGTGAATTCGCCGGAAGTCCCGCAGCCTGTCGCGGTGCGTTACGGCTGGGCGAATGTGCCGGAGGGAAATCTGTTCAACGGCGCGGGCCTGCCTGCGACGCCGTTTCGGACGGATGCGGATTAGAGAACCTTTGTCATTGGAACTCACGACTTGAGGAATTGGCTAAATCGCCGAAATTAGGCAGGATGTCGTTTTTCGCAATCACAAGACCTTCGGCGGAATTTCGCCAGGGTTTCATGAAAGTCCTGGCCTGTCCGCTCGGGGTTATCCTTCTCTTCTCTGCGCTGGCCGTTCACGCCTCGGACGACATGCGAATTTATTCCGACCGGTTTAACAACGGCTGGGGCGACAGTTGGTCTTGGATGCCGCGTTACGCCACGAACAATCCGGTCTATTCCGGCAGCAACTCGATGGCGCTTGTTCCCGGCGGCCAGTGGCAGGCTTGGTGGCTGAAGAGCGGCACCAGCGTAGACACGACCATCTACACAAATGTGAGCTTTTGGCTGAATGGCGGGGCGACCGGCGGACAAAATATCGTAATCAGCGGCGAGTTGAACGGGTCGGGTTCGGGATTACCCGGCGTTTGGGTGACCGCGCCGACGAACTCATGGAAACAAATCACAATTTCCCTCGCCTCG
>JBEKRA010000339.1:0-3191 GCA_049519195.1 Verrucomicrobiota bacterium | reverse complement strand
GTTCCCATGACGCGCTTGGCGTCCTCAATGTCGGTTGTCCGATTGGAAGTGAGGTTCAGTGCAACACGGCTGTCTAGGAACCGCTCAAATCGCGGCGCGTCACCACCTGCAACCAACTGGACAAAATCATCATGCGCCATTTCGTTTCGGCGGCGGAAGAAGTCCCGCAGCGCGGCAATAGCCGGGCCGTCTTGGTAAAATCTTTGCGCTTCGTCGCCGTTTTTGATTATCAATTCGGCCATCCGCTTCAACTTTTCCGCCCGTGGCAGCAGCTTGGCACACGCGGACTTGAAAGCGCGCCGTGCGTTCCGTTGCATTTCGGCGTTCGTTTTTCCGCCGCTGCAAATCATCAGCACGTCTTCGTGTGAAAAGTTTTCCTCCAATCCCTTGAACGCGAAGGAAAATGCGTTCGGCAGGGTTTCGCCTTCAAACGGAAACGGGTTGCGATACGAAGGCAGCGCCACGCCGCAAACGTGTTCGGCAACGTATCCGGCAAAGCCAATCACGGCTTCCTGAAATGGAGTCATCTTTGCCAAGCTGTCAAGTTCGCAGACTCCAACATTGACTTTGCCGTTGCTGGCAGGCTGGCGTTCCGATTCGGAAAGCACCTTTGGACAAGACATGACGCCAAGCAACATTGCCGCTTCGTGGTGGCCTGCCTCATGAACTGCCACGCGGAAAGCTTCCGCGATTTGTTCCGGTGTTTTGATTTTGGTTTCACTCATAAAATTAACCTCTGCGTCCGCCGGAGCATGAACCGAAACGAGAAGTCCAATGTCGCCCGTAGTATTCTTGCGGGCTGGGCTGGTAAGTAATCGTTTCACGGGTAGCAATTGACGGCGAATTCAACATGGAGTGCGCGCCGGATAGTCCGTCAGCCTCGTCGTCGTGTCTGCCGTCAGGGAAATTTTCCAGCACTTTGAAAAATCCATCATTCCACGGAGCGCGAACAATTTTTACGTTGCCCGCTTCGCACTGTGCCGAAATTGGTTTTGCCCGCGTCTCTTTGTCGCCGGATGCAACCGCATATCGCACATTGAAGCCGTCCAGCGCCCGCGCCGTCGCCTGCGCCTCTGCCACGCCCGCCGAACCTGGGTCTTGATGATAGGCAATGACTGTTTCAACGCCGTCCAGTTTGGCGCAACGGAGCATTTCCTTTTCAACGGCGTGCGGCGTCGCAAAGAGTTTTACAACGTCCAAGATGTAATAAACGCCCGCTGCGTCTTTGCCGAGTAGCAGGCCGACAGTGGCATCCGGGTCTGTGCCGCTTCGTTGCTCGCTTGCCGCTCGATCCCAAAACCGCACACGCGCCACAATGTCAGTCGGCACTTTGTCCAGCGGAGCGCCGAACCATTCCCGCCGAAAATAATTTCCTGCGCTCGCCCGGACATTCCAGTTTCCATCAAGCAACCGCTCACGTTCAAACTTTGGCAGCGCCTTCAAATTTGAAAGATAGGCCGGGTCTTGTTTCAACAGGATTTGATTGTCCGTGATTTTCGCCGCGACGAACGTGACGCTTTTCGGTTCAACGTCCGCACCGTATTTTTCCACCAGCGCGGCTTTGGTGTCGCCCCATATCAGCGTGTCATCGGAGCGGATGAACCAGCGCAGCACGCCGCTGCGTTCGGGAATCGGCATGCCGGTGTCCGGGTTAATCCACCATGCCAAGAAATGACGCAACCAGCCGTCAGAATCAGGATTGCACGTTGCCCGGATTCGGCAACGCGCTCCGCTCATGCTCCGGTTGCGGCTCACCAGAAACCAGAATTGATTTTCGGAAAATTCCTGCAATTCATCGAAGGAGATCAGCGCGATTTGCGCGCCTTGCCATCCGAAACGGTCTTGCTCCAATTCCATGCCGCTGAATTTCACCGTCGCGCCGCTAGGGAATTGCCATTCCAAAGTGCTTTGGTTCGGCTTTGCGCCAAGCAACGGGTAAATCTGTTCGCTGGTGTCCAGCAATCCGCCCGGCTGCCGAATCATCGGGACAGTGCGCCGGAAAATCACGGCGCGGAATTGCCCATTATCTTTGTCGTAAAGTTGCTCCAAAAGCAGCGCAAAACTTTTGCCGGAACCGGCGCTTCCGCCGTAGATAGCAATGTCTGCAATCGAAGTCAGGAATTTTTCCTGTTTGCCCGGCATTGGGCGCAATTCAATTTCCATTCCGTCCTCCTTCCGTCAACTGTGGCGCTGTCACCACGCTGCCAGCGGCAGTTTCTTTTTGTGGCAGGTAAAGCATGACACCCGCCGCGAGTGGCAAACCGTCCGCGCCGGTCAGTTCAATTTTCGTCCGGCCAAAGTATTGCGGATGGACTCTTTCCAGAAACCAGCGCGAGTTTGCGGTGTCGCCGTTCTCCGCCGCCTTGATGATTAGTCGAAGATGCTTTTGGATTGCCTTCGCCGTCGCCGCTTCAATCGCAGCCGCAAATTTCAGATGCGTTGCGCGATACTCATGGAAACCGGATTTTGACACACGGCAAGCCGCGCACGCATGGCATATCGGCACGCCCGCGCCGATGGCTTCAATCAGCCGTCGCCGCGTCCGCGCGTCGAATTTTACCGGGCGTCCGACTTTGCGTTGTGGTGATTTCGTCAAGGTGTTCATTGTGGCTTTCTCCGTTCCAAGAGCAGCAGCAACCTGTCAACCGCGCACTGGCATTGCGGCAAGTCATGCAGGGAAAGCTGCCACGCCAGAAAAGTGAGCAAGTAATCCGGCGCGGAGTCGAATTCGCCAGCCATGATTTCTTTCACAATATGCAGGGTATTGAGCGCGAGCTTGTGCCGATTGGCTGCGGACGATGTGATCTTAATTTTCATTCACGACTCAAATAAATATCCCCCCGCCGCCAGCCGCGCCTCCGCTGAAACTACGGAGGGTTTCGCCACGGCAACGTGCGTGCCGGCACGCACGGGGACAACAAACAAACCGCGCGGCGGGGAAATTGTGAAATGGTTCATTGAAGTAATTCATCAATCGCGGCGATGGCAGCCGTAGCGCGGTTAGAAGCGGGCGCGCCGTCACCTGCCCAAATCGGAATTTGTGAAGCGGGTTTGTTCAACACGCCGGGAAAAATCTCGACATAAATCTTTTCAAATTGGTGAAGCTCCTGCAATACGGCCAAGCGCGAAGGCATGATTTCATCCGCTGCCCGGCTCAAAAATTCATTGAGAAGCTGCCCGCGCCTTTCGCA
>JBEKRA010000338.1:0-3194 GCA_049519195.1 Verrucomicrobiota bacterium | reverse complement strand
CCTTCGCGCACCTTGATCAGATGCCTCGGCAAATCGCCGGTCCTCTTCTGGCGATGCTCGACGTAATCGGCAAAATCACCGCCGTGCCGGCGCAGCGCGCTGGCGTATTTGTCGAGCGATTCGAGCAACTCCAGGATTTCCGCGAGTTGCTTTTGTGAAAGCTCCTTGTCGTCGGAAAGGTTCTTCAAACGCACCTCTTCCGTGCCGAGTTCGAGCAGAATCTTGTTCAACCGCGCGTCGTCATCAATGTATTCCACGCGCTTTTTGCGCGCGATCTGGTAAAGCGGCGGCTGCGCAATATAGACGAAGCCGTTTTTGATCAGCGCGGGCATTTGCCGGTAGAAAAACGTCAGCAACAGCGTGCGAATGTGCGAGCCGTCCACGTCCGCGTCGGTCATGATGATGATTTTGTGGTAGCGAAGCTTTTCGAGTGTGAACGCGCCCTCACCCTCGCCGTCGCCGATGCCCGTGCCGACGGCGGTGATCATCGTGCGGATTTCGTTGTTCTGAAGCACCTTGTCCAGCCGCGCCTTCTCGACGTTGATCAATTTGCCGCGAATCGGCAGGATCGCCTGAAACTTCCGGTCGCGTCCCTGCTTGGCCGAGCCGCCGGCGGAATCGCCCTCGACGATGAACAGCTCGGTGTTCGCCGGGTCGCGGTCGGAGCAATCGGCGAGTTTGCCGGGCAGACCGCCGCCGGTGAGCGCGCCTTTGCGGACAGTCTCGCGCGCCTTGCGGGCGGCCTCGCGCGCCCGGGCGGCCAGCAGGCCCTTTTCGATGATTTTCTTGGCCACGCTGGGATTCGCGTCGAAGTGCGTCATCAATCCGTCATAAACAACGGACGAAACGATGCCGTCAATTTCCGTGTTCACCAGCTTCACCTTCGTCTGCGACTCGAAGCGCGGATTCGGCAATTTCACGCTCAACACGCAAACCAAGCCTTCGCGCACGTCATCGCCGGAAATCGTCGGGTCCTTTTCCTTCAGCAAATTGTTCTGCTTGGCGTATTGATTGATGGCGCGTGTCAGCGCGGAGCGGAAGCCGGTGAGATGCGTGCCGCCGTCGGTGTTCGGTATGGAGTTGGCAAAGCAGAGAATCTGGTCGCTGTAGCTGTCGGTGTATTGCATGACGCAATCCACAAACACGTCTTCGTCCTTGCCCTCAATTTTGCTGGGCCGTTTGCCCGAGATCGAGACGGGCTTGGGATGCAACGGCTGTTTGCTCCGGCCCAACTGCCGGACGAACTGCTCGATGCCGTCACGGTAAAAAAATGTCTCCGTCTTTTCGTCGCGCTCGTCCTTGAGCACAATTTCAATGCCCGGATTCAAAAACGCGAGTTCGCGCAGGCGGTTCGCCAGGATGTCGAATTTGAATTCGGTCGTGATGGTGAAAATCGTCGGGTCGGGCTTGAAGGTGATCAGCGTTCCTGTTTTTTTCGATTTGCCGATGACTTCGAGTTTCTGCGTCGTCTTGCCGCGCTCGAATTCCATCGAGTAAACTTTTTCATCGCGCGAAACCTCGACCCGGAACCAGTCGGAAAGCGCATTGACACATTTGGCGCCGACGCCGTGCAGTCCGCCGGAGTATTTGTAGGCGCCCTGGCCGAATTTTCCGCCCGCGTGCAGGTTGGTAAGCACCAGTTCAACGGCTGGCATTTTGAACTTCGGATGCATGTCCACCGGGATGCCGCGCCCGTCGTCGCGGATGGACACCGAGCCGTCCACGTGAATCGTCACTTCGATTTTGTTGCAATGACCCGCCAGATGCTCGTCAATCGAGTTGTCGAGCACCTCGAACACGCTGTGATGCAGGCCGCGTTCGTCCGGGTCGCCGATATACATGCCGGGCCGCTTGCGGACCGCTTCCAGACCTTCGAGTTTGTCAATTTTTGAAGCGTCGTATTTATCGGAAGCGCCGGTTGTCGGCTTGTTTTCCGGCGCGGGCGAATCATCTTTTTTGGACATAAAAATATTCAGAAAGCTCGCTTGCGAGCCTTAAATTTCAGGTGCAAAAATTGTATTAAAAACGCCCTTTCGGCACAATGCTTATTTGAAGATTTTTCGGCCTAAAAACACCATTAGTTGTGGCCGGATTTGCCCTGAAACCAAACCTGTTGTGTTTCTTGACTTTGCCTCCGAACAGGCGGTTTTGCCTAAATTCCGTCCTTGCTTTGCCGCCGCCGGACTTTATTTTTCACGGATGTCTTTGACTGAAAATCCGCTGTCGCCCGCCGGCCAATTTGTCCGCCGCCACGTCGGTCCAAACGCCGCCGAAACCCATGAAATGCTCGCGCAAACCGGCTTCAAAAATCTTGACGGGATGATTGACGCGGCGGTTCCGAAAAAAATCCGCCTCGGCAAAAAGTTGAATCTGCCCGCCGCGCGCGGCGAATTTGACGCGCTCGCGGAACTGCAAAAAATCGCATCACAGAACCAGGTTTTCCGCTCGTTCATCGGCCAGGGCTACTATGATTGCATCACGCCAGCCGTCATCCAGCGCAACGTCCTCGAGAATCCCGGCTGGTTCACGCAATACACGCCGTATCAGGCCGAGATTTCCCAGGGCCGCCTCGAAGCGCTTCTGAATTTCCAGACGATGGTCGGCGATTTGACGGCGCTCGACATCGCCAACGCCTCGCTGCTCGACGAAGCCACCGCCTGCGCCGAGGCGATGACAATGTGCCGCAGGCTCAAGGATGATCGAAATGTTTTTTTCGTCTCCGAAACCTGCCATCCGCAGAACATCGAAGTTATCCAAACGCGGGCAAAGGCGCTGGGCATCCAAGTGGTCGTCGGCGGCCACGAAAACTTTCAGTTCACCGGCAAAGTTTTCGGCGCGCTCGTTCAGTATCCCGACACGTTCGGCGCGATTCAGGATTACTCCGGCTTCGCGGAAAAAGTTCATGCTGCTGGCGCGATGCTCACCGTTGCCACGGATTTGCTGGCGCTCACGCTCATCAAGCCTCCCGGCGAATTCGGCGCGGACATCGCGGTCGGCAGCGCGCAACGTTTCGGCGTTCCGCTCGGCTATGGCGGCCCGCACGCGGCATTCTTCGCCACGCGCGACGAATTCAAACGCCAGATGCCCGGACGCATAGTCGGCGTGTCGAAAGATTCGCGTGGCAAACCCGCGTTGCGCCTCGCGCTCGGCACGCGCGAGCAGCACATCCGCCGCGAAAAGGCCACCAGCAACAT
>JBEKRA010000337.1:0-3205 GCA_049519195.1 Verrucomicrobiota bacterium | reverse complement strand
CAACACCGGCGACGGCATCAGCATGGCCCAGCAGGTAGGCGCCCAGCTCTGGCACATGAATAACGCCCTCGCCGGCCTCGGCGGCATGGTCATCCCCCCCGTAGCGCCAGTTCCAATCCCCGTCAACATGCCGGGCGGTGGAGGACGAGGAGGCGCTCCCGGCGCAACTCCCGTCGGCTACATCTGCGTTGATAAATACGGCAAACGCTTCATGTCCGAAAATCAGCCCTCACGCCACGGCTTCGGCCAAAAAGAATACCTGATGTTCTTCGACGGCATCAACGGCGCTTTTTCCCGCGTCCCCTGCTACTACGTCTTCGACGAAACCACCCGCACCCGCAGCCCCATCGGTCCCACCGGCGGTGGTGGCCGGGGCGGCGGCCCCGGCGGCGGCGGGATGGGCTGGTTCTCCAATCACCCCACTTACCAGTGGTCACGCGACAACTCCGCCGAAATCGAAAAGGGCTGGATCACCAAGGGCGAAACCATCGCCGACCTTGCCACCAAGCTCGGCATGAAAGAACTCGAAGCCACCCTCACCAAATACAACGAAAACGCCAATAAAGGCGTGGATCCCGATTTCAACCGGCGCAACGGCCTCGTCGCCATCGAAAACGCTCCATTCTACGCCGTCGCCGTCTATCCGACCATGTATAACACCCAGGGCGGCCCCAAGCGCAACGCCAAATGCCAGATCGTGGATCCCTTCGAGCAGCCCATTCCGCGCCTCTACTCAGCCGGCGAGATGGGTTCATTCTGGGGCTGGATGTATAACGGCGGCGGAAACAACGCCGAGTGCCTCTGCACCGGCCAAATCGCAGCGCGCAATGTCGTTGCCATGAAAGCGCTCACGTAGACCCTGCAAACCGGCCCTCGTTTTTGCCAAGAGTTGTTTGAGGAACGGCTGCCAACGACCGATCCAAGCGCCTCCATGTCTGCTTGGCTGTTAATCTTCGCGCAAACTTTCTCAATCCTGCGAGAGAACACCGCGGCATGTGTTTCAAACGCAAATGCGGCGGTAGAGTGCTTCATAACGCGGCACAATGACCTCCGCTGAAAACCGTTCGCGCGCCCGGCGCTGCGCCAACCGTCCATCTCCGGAGTCCAGTCGTTGAGTCTTTAAACCGGATCGCGATGCGACGTTTCACGATTCAACGGATCTCGCCAATAAATCCCCGCTGCCGCAACGCTTCAAACAGGACCAGCGCCACGCAGTTTGACAAATTCAGCGAACGTGATTTTTCGTTGAACATCGGAATTCGCAGCCAGCGCTCCCGGTGTTGCTCCAAAAGCATTTTGGGAAGCCCGGCTGTTTCGCGTCCGAAAACAAGATAATCATCCGGCAAATATTTCGCGTCGCTGTAAAGTTTCGGCCCGTTGGATTCCACAAACCAAAATCTTGCAGCATCGGCTCTGTGAGCCGAGTCAAACTCATTCCAATTCTTCCAACGATGCCATTCGACCTGCTGCCAGTAATCCATGCCGGCGCGCTTGAGTTGCGCGTCGTCCAGCTTGAAGCCGAACGGCTCGATGAGGTGCAACACGGACTTCGTGGCCGCGCACAGCCGCGCCACGTTGCCCGTGTTTGGTGGTATTTCCGGTTCAAGCAGGACGATATGCACAGAAAGAATAAAGCATTGAGAATGCCGGATGGAGAAACAAGCATTTTGACGGCCAAATCGCCGCCTCGGTGCCATGCAATAATTGACTTTTTGGGCCGCGTTGGATAGTCCTTTGACATTATTGATAAACCACCATGAAACCCAAATTCAATTTGACCATTCTTTCGATGTTTGCCACGGCCTCATGCCTGTTGGGTCAGACGCCCGGCTTTCAAGTGTCCACGATTGGCGGCAGCGGCGTGTTAAAAGTCCAGGCGACCGACACCTATTATGACGGGAACAATGGCACGCTTTTCGCGGCGGTGCCGCTGCCAGCGGGCGCGTCGCATTTGCAATTCCGGGTCACGGGCGGCGTCATCACCGATGGCAGCGACCGACTGGCTTCGGCGGACGGATTATACGCGAACCTGCAAACGCCGTATAATTGGACCGGCACGGCTTACAGCGGCACTTATTATGGCGTTCCAATTGGCGCCACCACCGGCGTGGATCCCGCCTTGTTTGGCATTTTTTTCAACCCTGCATTTACGGGCACGCCGCGCAATTCGGCAAATTATCGTTCCGACAGCGGGTTTATTCCCGACCTCCGCACACTGCTTGCCTACGCTCCGGTGGTCAACCAACCGTTTTACATCGGCGACGGTTTCAACACCAATAATCCCTACGTCACCAATATTGACTCTTACATTCCACCGGGCGCGATTCAGACTTACGCCATTCCACCCGGCGCGACGAAATTGTTGCTGGGCATCGGCGCCGACCCGGACATGGCCGACAACGTGAACGCTTCCGACACCAACAGCGCGTTTGTTGTCCACGTGTTTGACGATAGCGCTTCCCCGCCGGTGATTGGCGCTCTCACTTCAGGAGCGGCCGCGCTGGCGTTGCAGACTGTCTCATTCACCGCGACACTGGCTGCTGGCGGCACGCCGGTCAGTTACCAATGGTCTTTTCACGGCTCCCCGCTGGTGGATGGCACCCGCATTTCTGGATCACAGAGCAATACCCTGACATTGTCCTGGTTGCAATACAGTGACAGCGGCGTCTATCAATTGGTCGTCAGCAACGCCTGGGGAACCGCCGTGAGCAACGTGGCGCTGGGCGTTTATTGGACTGGAAGCTATTTCACGACAAACATCACGGTTCCCGGAAATGCGGAAATTCACGGAGCGGGCAACGCCGGCCTGCCGGATTCCTCCGGCGTCGCCCCGGTGCTCGTCAATCTGCCGGCCAATTCGCTGGCTGTTTATATCACCAATGTCTCCGGGACCATTTCCCTGAACGGCAACAGCGGACATAATGACGCTGACGGCGTTTTGATCAGCGGCAGCGGCTATCCCTCGTGGTCCTATGCCGGCCCTTACGGCGGAATATCCGGCATCAAGATCCCCGGCGCGGGGGCGTTGGTGGGCGTTTATGAACCCGACACGGCGCCGGCCAGCACTGCCACGGTTCCCGGCACATTGGATTTCTACTCCGGCATCGGCACCAACTTCACCTCGCTGCTGCCGTTCATGTATGAAACTTTTTTCATCGGCGACGATCTGACTGGCGATGGCAACGGCAAGCCACAGCTCTTTCAA
>JBEKRA010000336.1:0-3215 GCA_049519195.1 Verrucomicrobiota bacterium | reverse complement strand
TGCGAATAACTGGACATGACAACCGTTGCCGGCTGGTCCTGATAACTGTTCTGCGAGGCGATCAGAACAGGGTCGCCCTCATACACCTGCACGCTCAATGTGGCCGTCCCCGTCGGGCTGACAGGAACATCGTCCGCCTCCCAATCTCCCGTGTCAGGGTCAACCGAGGCTTGCACGCCGTTGACCCACACGCAGTCGTCCGCCGGATCGCCGATGGAGCCTGTAACCATCACGGAGGATTGGTTCAACTGGTCGCTGGAAATCGGGTCAATCACCAGTCCCACGTCGTTCCCGATCACGTTCAGGCTTGTCACGCTCATGTTTCCGGCGGCATCCGTGGCCGTCACGGTTACCATATTCGTGCCGCCGCCCAATGGCAAATCATTGAACCACACCGCTCCGCTCCGCTCCACCAAGCCTGAAACAACCTTGGTGTTCCCATTGGTGTCCACGATGGAAGCCGTCACCGTCGCCGTAGCATCATCCATCTGCGCCTGCAATGTGAACTTGCTTCCGCTGATTTGCGTGCCGCTTTGCGGCCAGATGATGCTCAACACAGGCGGCGTCGTGTCTCCCAAATAATCCAATGTCACGTTGAAATTGGTCGTCACGGTGTCGCCGTTCACATCCGTCGCGTGAAGCGTGATGCTGTTGACGCCGTTGGTCAGTCGAACGTCGTAGCACTGGAACGAATTGGTCGTGAACTTGAAGATGTTCGTGTCGTAAAACATTTCCTGCCAGCAGCCTTGCAGGTTCGTGACAACGCCCAGCGCATTGCTCACGTCATAGGTCAGGCTGACCAAGCCTTGGTTGGCCAGACCCCGCACTTGGACCAGCGGTGTCGCAACAGTCGCGGAAGGGCTTGTGAGTTTGATGGCCAGGGCAACCGGAGCGGAATAAATCATCTCCGCCGGCGCCCATGTCTGTGTCGCATCGGGCGGCAATCCCTTCAACCCCACGCTGACCGTGTAGAGGCCGTTGCCGCCATTTAATGAGACCGTGATGTTTGTTCCGGTATAAGGCTGCCAGACGGCGTCGGCGGTGTTTGTGTCATTGACCAGCACCGCAATGTAAGACGGCTGGCCGCCAAAAGTCGAGATCGTGCCGCTGACAATGTTAGTGTTCACCTCGAACGGGAATTGCAACATAAAATATTGAATCACATTCGGGTCAATGCCGTTTTGATAATCATACAGAAGCGAATTGCCCTGGCTGTCCAGATCGCTGTCCGACAAATCCACCGTCCCGTAATATTTCCAGAACCACCACTCCGGCGTTTGATTGCCGCCGGAAGTGATACCCGTCCAATCCCGAGCCCAGATGAAAAGGGTTGAGGGTTGAGGGTTGAGGGACAAAACAAACGGCGTGCAGTTGGTGTCCGTCGGCCAAAGCTCCTGCTCGATGTTCCAGCTTGGCGCGGTCAAATCGGTTTTTGAAAAAATCTCATAGACGCCTCCGGCATTGGTTGCGTTGTGCAAATTCAGATAAGCAAATCCATTTGAAACATTCGTGACTTCAAGAAAAAGGCCGTTTGTCGGCGGGGTGTAATAAAAACTGTCGGAATAAAATCCGTTCGTTCCATCGCCGCCACCGACTGCGCCGGGTGGCTCCATGCCATTTGCTGCCATCATCCTGCCGCGCGCCATGCGCATTGAGCTTGGCGAGACGGAATAATCCACCTGCTCGTCGTTCAGAAGATAAATGCCATCGCCCAAATTCCAGACCGGCACTTGTCTGGCATTGCCCGGCATGGGCGGCCACGGTTCCGGGCTGCCCGGCGAATGTTGCGCGGAATAAAATGTCCCGAAGCGCGGCAGTGAGTCCGCCGAAACCGTTGGCATCATTTCAACCACCTGCAACATCACCTGCAAATCCGATGCCGAATGCCAATCCACCGCCGAAATTGCGCCGGCTTGAACCGGCATCGCCGTCTCTTGGGCGTGGAGGAAATGCAGACTTGCCGCCAGACTGCCGGTGATAGCTATCCCGATGAGAAAATTTCTGATTGATTTCATGGTTCCGTTTCTTTGCGCGGTGTCCGGTCACGGAATTAAAGGGCGCGGACTTAACGCACCCGTTTCTAGGCACCGCGAAGCGCCCGCCACAAGGAACGCCAAGCCGCGCCGTTCGGCGCGTGCTTGACTTGGTCTTGTGGCAAAAATTCGCGGTTTTAGAAACAGACCGTAGCCAAAGCTACGCAAATTTGGTTTTGGGTTATATTCTTTACATTTGTTTTGAACTGACGGTTTGTTTTTACGCCCTTCGCCGGAATTTTCCAAGAATTAAATTGCGCTCCGATTTCGCGGAACAAGCGGAAACAGCGATTCCCTCTGAATTCATTGGCTAAATCCAAGATTTGAGGAAACACGCCACGCCAAAAAAATGGCCATTTTCAAAGTCATCCATTTGCCGGGTAGCCGGATTTTTAATTGGTGATTCTCTTGTCAAGGCGGTGGAAATCTGCTAGAGTTAACTGTATCCCTAGCCGGAATCAACCCGTGAAACACATTAAAACGAGTTTGGGAGTTCTGGTTTTCTCGGCCGCGCTGTTTGTGGCGCGAACCGTTTCCGCCCAAATTCCCGCCGCCGCGCCCGCGGGCAACGACGCCGTTCTGTTGACCATTGAAGGCAAGGTCGAAACGGTCGCCGCCGGTTCGATGAATTGGACCGCCGCGCGCACAAACCAGACCCTGCATGTCGGCGACCGGCTCCGGACCGGCCTGCGCAGCCGCGCCACGGTGCGCCTCTCCAACCTGACCGTGCTGCGCGTCAACGAACTCACCACGCTCAAAATCCAGCCGCCCTCCGCTCCCGGCAAACAGTCCGCGCTCGACCTCGAAAAAGGCGCGGCCTATTTCTTCACCCGCGAGCGTCCCACCGAGATGGAGTTCCGCACGCCGCTCGCCTCCGGCGCGATTCGCGGCACGGAATTCAACCTCGCCGTCGCCGATGACGGCAATACCGTCGTCACGCTCATTGACGGCGAAGTCGCGCTGAATAATTCAAGCGGCGGCGTAAATCTCGTTTCTGGCGAACAGGGCATCGTCGAACCCGGCCAGGCGCCACGAAAAACGTCCGTCATCAACGCCATCAACATCATTCAATGGTGCCTTTACTATCCGGCGGTTCTGGACGTGGACGAACTGAATTTCAGCGATGCGGAAAAACAGGCGCTCGCGGCCTCCCTCGACGCGTATCGCGCCGGCGATTTGCCG
>JBEKRA010000335.1:0-3516 GCA_049519195.1 Verrucomicrobiota bacterium | reverse complement strand
GTTTCCGGATTTTTCATCGCCCATTGGATGAGCGTTTCGATTTGCGGCGGAATGGTCGCGGAAAAAAGCGCGGTGTGTCGCTGGCGCGGAATGCGGTCGAGAATGCGGCGCACGTCGGGCAGAAATCCCATGTCCAGCATCAGGTCGGCCTCGTCGAGCACGAGGAATTGGACCTTGTCCAGCCGCACCGTGCCGCGTTCCAAATGATCGAGCAAACGTCCGGGCGTGGCCATGACGAGGTCCGTCCCCGCGCGCAATTCGTCCGTCTGCCGGCCATAGCCGACGCCGCCATAGTTTTCAAATTGGTGAAGCGCGCGTAATCGTGGATGGCGGTCTCCACCTGCGCGGCGAGTTCGCGCGTGGGTTCGAGGATGAGCGCGCGCGGGCCGGGCGCGTGCGTCGCGAGCTTGGAGAGGATGGGCAGGGCGAACGCGGCGGTCTTGCCGGTGCCGGTCTGGGCGCTGCCGATGACGTCGCGTCCGGCGAGCACGAGCGGGATGGCGCGGAGCTGGATGGGCGTCGGCTCGACATAACCCATCGCCTTGACGCCGTCCACGACTGTTGGAGAGAGACCTAATTTACTGAAAGCCATGTGTCCAAGCTATCAGAATGATGGTTTAATGAAAGCAATGAATTTGGAGCAGCCGACATCAGTCGGCTCATTCCTATTGATCATGGAAAATCGGAGCGGACTCACGTCCGCTGCTACGAACTCGATTACGACGGCGATGGAACTTCTTCAGACGGCGAAGCCATTTTGGGAACAGGCGCTGTCCCGGCTACCGGAGAAATTGTTTCGCTGGACACCGGAGTTTCAGTCGCTGGCGCGGCGGGTTCGACTGGATCTGGAGTTTCCACTGTGGGTGGTTCCGCAACTGTTTTAGCAGGCGCGGAAATTTCCGCAGCAGATTCAGTGATGCCTTCCGCCGGCGGCACTGTTTCGGTCGCCACAGTTGCTTCGCCTCCCGCAGCCGGTTTTTCTTCGGCCTTTTTTTTCTCCTGCTTCACCGGGCGGGGCAGCGGTTTTTTCGCCGTGTCCATCCGGCCATCGGCAAATTCCAGCACAGCGCCGGAATGAATCAGCCAATGCAAATCAACCAGCACGAGTGTCTGTTCCGGCGTCGGGTCGGCAACCGGCAACGCGGCCGGTTCGTTGGGCGTCGGCGTGGAACCGCCCGGGGCTTCAGCCGCCGGTGCGGCAGGCGCTGGCGTGGCCGGAGCGGATACCGCCGGCTTGGGCGTCGGCGCAAGTGCCTCAATCAATTTTTTCCGCGTGCACTTCGGATTCGCGTTGATGAAGTTCACGATGCGCTTGATGCCATCGGACACAGGCGTGGTTTCGAGATCGAGGAACAGCGGGCGCGCGACACCGACGTGCGTGACGGTCTTGTTGACCTTGAAAAACTGGAGGCCGAGTCCGGCGAACATCTGGCTCAACCTTGTCGCCAGTTGCAGCGGGAAATAACATTGCCGCTCCCAGTCATTGCGCACGAGCCGCTGCAATTCGCGGCAGCGCAGGCTGCGGCTCGGCACCCCGGCGACCGTGTGCGACTCGACGGATTTGATGATCGTTTCCTTGTGGACGGCGCGGAAATGCTTCTCGACCTCCTCGAGGCTGGGCAGCTTGAGCGGTTCCGGCACGTTCAACACGGTGTATTCGGTCTTGAAGCTCTGCTCCTCGACCCATTTTTTGACGACCGCCTCGTCCTTCACGATTTTCACGCGCGACTTGAACACGTCGAACGGCATCCGGGAAAACCGCTCGGTGTGCAGCTTGCGCAACTGGTTCTGGTAATCGTGATGGTTCGGCGGGCCGAGAATAACGCCGCTCAAACCGCATTGTCCGACGAACGTGTATTTGCCCTTCGGCGGCTCAATGGCCGTGCGCTCGGCCAGGTAGAACGTGGCAAAATGATTTTTCAGGACGTGCGCGACGGCCTCGTCCTCGCTCAACCACGGCGTCTCGTCCAACGCGCAGACAAACAACGGCTGCGCGACTGCGCCGTCGGGCTTCTTCTGAACGGTGAGCTTGACGGAATAGCGCTCCGGTTTCTGCAAGATGAGCCGCGCAATGTCGAACAGCGGATACGCGCGACCGGTCATCTTGATCTGGCGCGCGAGCGACTCGACGCCGTTTTCATCCGGCAAAAATGTGGTGGTGATTTCCGGCAACGGCGCGGGTGGTTCAGGCCGCTCACGGCGTTCGCCGCGACGATCATCACGGCGGCCAAAGCCGCCTTTGCGATCGCCAAATTTTGAACCGCCGCGCGGCGGGCCGCCCCGGCGTTCGCCACCGCCGCCAAAACCGCCACCGCCTTCGCGGCGCGGACCGCGGCGTTCACCGGGCTTGTCGCTGAAACGGCGTTCGGGCTTGACGCCCTCGTTGCCGGTGAATTTTTCAAAGCGGTTGGCCTCGGTTTTCCCCTGCGCCCACGCAGGTTGAAACAGCTTGTCAAGGTCCAGGCCGAGATCGGAAACAGTGTTCATTCAATAATCGCTGATTGTGATTCAGACGGAAAGATTAACTGTCGCGTAGCGAAAGGAAAGCAAATTTGGGGAGGCCATCAGGCGGCTTGCAATTCCCTTGCGTGGGTGATTTCGCGCTTGTGAACCGGGCGAACATCCGCAGCTTCCACCGTCACCACCGCCGCCGTCGAACCATCCAGCGTGAAAAATTCAACCTCGTAAGCACGACCGTCGCGATAAACATGCACGACCGTGCCGACGTCGCCCGCTTCCAGTCCTTCGGCGGGAATGGCGACCTTCAATACGACTCGCTCATGTTCTTCAATCATCACGTTTTTCATTCTTTGTGCGGATACGCTGTCACCAATCTAGCGACATCCTGGCTTTTGTCCATAATCCAAATCGTCTGGACGGACACTATCTTCCCGTTTGGTGATTCAATCCGGCCAACAATAACATATTTTTGGCCGTGCGGCGACTTCATGCCATGCGTCACCTCCGCCTTGTGCGCCAATGCCATAAAAGCATCGGCCAGAATTTTCCACTCACTTCGACGGAACCCCAATCGCTCAAAAAACCGCGCCTTGCCGCCGTTGTTGGGATGCGCGGGATCAAGCAGATAATCCCGGACTTTTTCCCGTTCGACTACCGCCTTGTCTGCGTTGGGCAGCTTCATCCCGAAACGCCGCAATTCTTATTTTGGTTCAGCAACCGGCGCGATGGCCCGCTTCGCGAGGATGGCATCCACGATCTTTTTCGCCAGCGCCGGCTTTTCAACCATCGCCTTTTGCGCGGCGTCCTTGCCCTGGCCGATGAGTTCGCCCTCGAATTGCAGCCACGCGCCTTTTTTGTCCACGACTCCGTGCGCGATTCCCACTTCAAGAATGCTGCCTTCCTTGTTGATGCCGTGATTGTAAATGATGTCGAACTCGGCCTCGGCAAACGGCGGGGCGACCTTGTTTTTCACCACCTTCACGCGGACGTGGTTGCCGGTGGCATTGCCCGCGTCGTCCTTGAGCGTGTCCTTGCGGCGGATGTCGAGCCGGACGC
>JBEKRA010000334.1:0-3237 GCA_049519195.1 Verrucomicrobiota bacterium | reverse complement strand
GCGGAACGAGGAATTGCGCCGCAAGCTGGCCGCGCAGGATCGCAGGCATCCGACGCACGTTCTTGGTTTCTCGACGAACATGCACGAGCTGATGGCCGTGGCCGACCTCATCATCACCAAGCCGGGCGGCCTCACGACCTCCGAGGCGATGGCGATGGGCAAGCCGCTGTTCATTTTGAATCCGATTCCCGGACAGGAGGCGGCCAACAGCGATTTTCTGCTCGAACGCGGCGCGGCGGCCAAGGCCAATCGCGTGGAGGATTTGCCCTACCGCATCGGGCAATTGCTCGGCTCGAAGAAGAAATTAGGCGAGATGGGCAGGGCGGCCAAATCTCTGGGTCGGCCAGATGCGGCGCAAACTATCTGCCGGGAAGTTCTGTCGCGTATGCCAACTTCAACTTCGGCGCGGTGAGAGCAGTGCAGCCCATCCTCATAACTGGCCGTTTTGCTAAATAACACACCACTCGATATAGAGAATTATTTTCGCATCTTCCTCAGTGAGCATTACGTGGAGATAATTGCCAGTGCCAACAAACCGTTGGCGATCCATCAAAGGCTTCACGCCCTTTGGTATCCACCAGCGCACCTTTGTCCCCATCGTCTCCGTGGAATGAATGTTGTTGTCGTTTTCGATCACGGAAAGCATCTTGATCAAGTCATCTTTAGAGCTTGGAGGGATCTCAATTTTCGCGATATAAGCCGGGTCAATGGGTGGCGTGTAGTAAAAATTCAATCCTCGTGCGCCTGCAGGAAGATTAATCCCTATGTCGGACTGGATTCTCTGAAGCGTCTTTGTGTCAAAGCTCTTGCTATCTAACTCATACCGTCTTGCGTCGCGACCACATCCCGAAAGGAGCGTAACTGTCAGGATGCTTAGGAGGACGGTTCTCATGGCATGCGACATGGGCCTAACAGAGAAAGGACGTCTGCGCATCAGCCTATCCATGTTGCCGGTTTTCATTCGGTTTCGCTGTTCAGTCGACGATTTCCGGTTTATTTCACGCCCAATTTCTGTTTAAGTCAAGACATGGACGCTGCATTGCCGCCACTCACTGCCGGGCCTTCGTCGAAGCAATTAGATTGCGCCTCGCAGCTTAATAACGCTGCCAATCGTCAGTTCCGTTAGACTTCCCGCCGGTGGCCGATGACACCGACTGCAATTTGCCTCGTCTTGGTGTCGGCAAAATAAAGAATGCGATAATCACCCAAGCGGATGCGCCAGCCGTCGCGATTCTTGAGTTATTTGCAGCCGTGTGGAAACGGGTTGTTTTCAAGGGCAAGAATTGCGTTCGCAATGCTCGTCTGCATTTGGGCCGGCAAACGGGAGAGTTCCTTCCGGGCGTCGCGCGCTATTTCGATCCGCCAGTTCACACGCCGATTTTGAGTTCCTTAAGCGCCCGACGAAATGATTGCCGGGGCTGATGCCGCCGTGTTTCCAGCGCCAGCGTATCGGCGAGGTCTTCGGAAAGCTTCTCGTCGGTCAGCATTCGTTCAAGCACAGCCTCGCGTTGTGGCTGCTTAAATGATTTGAAGGCTGTCACAAAAACCTCCGCTGTTGCTTCAATTTTGATTCATTCACCAGCGATTGAATTAATGCCAATAAATCGTCAAATGCTGGCTGAAAAATTTCATTATTCATTGTTTTCGAGTTTTATTTCACGCCGAATTTCTGTTTAAGTCAAGACATGGACGCCGCATTGCCGCCGCTCACGCCCTTGCGCTGGCAAAGGAATTCGGCTATTTTTCCAGCATGGAAACAGCGGTCAACTTGGATGATGAATTGCTTGCCGAGGCGAAACATTTCGCCAAACGGTCGCATCGTTCACTTTCTGAAGTCGTGGCAGAGGCGCTACACGAGAAATTGTCCAAGTCCAACGGCAAAACTTTGCCAAAGCAAAGTGTTTCCAGTTTCAATTTGGAACTTCATCCTGACATTCGCCGCCTGACCGGTCTTGCGCCCGCCCATCTGGATGCGGAAATGGTTTATCACGAACACCTCGCCCGACGGCACAAATGAAAGCGCTGCTCGATTTGAATGTGCTGCTTGATGTCATTCAAAATCGCCAGCCTCATTATGCGGATTCAGCCAGGGTTTTAAGCGCGTCACGATCGGGCGAATTTGAAGCGCTCATTCCATTTCACGCCGTCACCACAATTTTCTATCTGATCGAACGCGCACAAGATACTGCCACTGCCGGTCAAACGGTGGATTGGCTGCTGAAACATTTCGATGTGCCGATGGCTGACAAGGGCGCGTTGGTTCACGCTCGCAGCCTGAAATTGAAGGATTTTGAAGATGCCGTCGTAGCCAGCGTCGCCGCCCGCCACGGGTGCGACTTCATCGTTTCGCGAAACACCGTGGATTTTTCCACGTCCACGGTAAAAGCTATTTCTCCGGCGGATTTCCTGAAAATCCTTTCCGCACGAAAAAAGGTCTGAACATGGACGCCGCATTGCCGCCGCTAACTGCCAGCACGCTTTACCTCGTCGCCACGCCGATTGGCAACCTGGAGGACATCACGCTCCGCGGGTTGCGCGTCTTGCGCGAGTGCGACGTGGTCGCCGCCGAGGACACGCGCCGCTCCGGGCAATTGCTGAAGCATTTCGGAATCTCCAAGCCGCTCTTGAGCTATTTCCAGTTCAACGAGGCCAAACGCAGCGAGGAAATCATCGAACGTCTCCGGCGCGGCGAGAAAATTGCGCTGGTCACGGACGCCGGCAGCCCCGGCATCAGCGATCCGGGCGAGCGGGTGGTGAAGGCGGCAATCGCCGCTGGTTTCCGCGTCGAGGCGGTGCCCGGCGCGTGCGCGCTCGTCGCCGGGCTGACGGCGAGCGGCTTGCCGACGGATGAATTTCACTTCATCGGTTTCCTGCCGCACAAATCCGGCCAGCGGCGGAACCGGTTGGAATCGCTCAAACCCATTTCCGGCACTTTGGTTATTTACGAATCGCCGTATCGCATCGAAAAACTGCTGGGTGAACTGAACGAGGTTTTTCCCGAACGCCAGGTTGTCCTCGCGCGCGAGCTGACGAAGAGGTTCGAGGAATTTCTGCGCGGCAAACCGGCGGAGCTTTTGGAAATCGCCAAAAAGCGCAGCTTGAAGGGCGAGTTTGTGGTGCTGGTTGCGCCAAGCTTGTAACCACTAAACAGCGGCATGTAGTTGGACAAGTTTCACCACTTCAATTCCTGCAAACGTCGCGCGACTTCACCGGCGTTGGCGCGGCTGTTGAACGCGC
>JBEKRA010000333.1:0-3239 GCA_049519195.1 Verrucomicrobiota bacterium | reverse complement strand
GTAACCCGCCAGCACGATGCCGTAAACACCGAGCGACACGATGCCGAACGTGTAGAGAATGCCGACGTTCAAGTCCGCGATGACCATTTTCTGCGCGCCGATTTGCGAGCCGAACGGAATCACCGCCACGACCAGCATCGAGGGAATGACGGCCAGCGCCGGCGCGAGCCAGAAATAAATCTTCCGCACGCCCGCCGGCGTGAAATCCTCCTTGAGCATGAATTTCAATCCGTCCGCCAGCGGCTGGAAAATGCCGAGCCGGATCAGCGCCGGCCCGACGACGGGAATGTATTTCGCGAACGGCGGCGCGCAGCGGTTCGGCCCGACACGGTCCTGAATCCACGCCGAGATTTTGCGCTCGGCCAGCACCGCGTAAGCCACCATGCCCTGCACCACGCCGACAACGATGGCGATTTTGACGATGCTGAAGATGATGAAATTCCAGTTCATTTAGAGCAAATCGGGTGGAACAGGCGTCCCGCCTGTGGTTTCGGGCGTCGCGCCCGAAACTCACGGGGTCGGACATCGCGGTAATTCGTTTGAGCAAAAGCAGCCGCACGCGTGCCGGCGCAATTCGGCGTGACGCCGAATTGGACAGGCCGGAGGCCTGTGCCACCCACAGCTTTTGTTAATTCCATTTTCATCGCAGTTAAATCTTCACCGTCACGCCGGTGTCGCCGAGGCCGGCCCACGTCAAACCGTGGAACGCGGGAACGTCCTTCGCCATTTCGTTGAACAAACCTTCGATGGTCAGGGAACCGTCCTGGCCGGTGACGTTGTGAACGAGGTCGTGCAAAAATTCCCATTCGGGGCGCGCGTCGCCGGGCGCTTCCACGGCCTTCATGAATTTCTGGACGCGGCCCTTGGTGTTCGTGAACGTGCCGCGTTTCTCGGCATGCGCACAGCCGGGCAAAAGGTAATGGGCGCGCTTCGTCGTTTCGTTCGGCAAAATGTCGCTGACGATGAGCGTCTCCAATTTCACGAGCAAATCCGCGCCGATGCCGTGTTTCGTCACGTCCTCGCCGAAAACGATCAGCGTCTTAATTTTGCCGCTCGAAATTCCATTCGCGATCTGCGGCAGGTTCGTGCCGATTTCCGTAAAACAAATTCCGGTGAGTCGCGCGCCGTTCGTATTCGGATTTTTGTCCGCGCAGACGAGCAGCTTGTCACCTTCGCCGACGCGCGCGACGGAATCGCTGACGGCACCGAGCTTGGATTTTAGCTTTGAAAGCAGCCAGAGTTCCTCGTTCGTCTGCCGCGCCGAGGCGATAATCGCGACGGAACCGGCCGGAGCTTTCTTCAACTTGTCTGAAATTTGGTTGAGCGCCGCCGTCCAGGTGGATTTTTGTCCGCGCACCAAAATTTCCTTCAAGCGGTCGGCGCGGCCGATCCACCTGTAATTCAAACGGCCGGCATCGCACATCCACGGGCCGTTGACGGCATCATTCTCGCGCGGCGTATAGCGCTGGATTTTTTCCTCGCGCGAGCCAATAATGATATTGCATCCGGTGGCGCAACTCGTGCAGACGCTCTTGGTTTCCTTCAAAAACCAGACACGCATCTTGAAACGGAAATCCTTCGACGTGAGCGCGCCGACGGGGCAGATGTCCACCGTGTTCAGCGTGTAATTGTTGTCGAACGGCTTTCCGGGATACGTGGAAATGGTGTTGTAGCTGCCGCGGTTGATGATGCCGAGCGCGTCGTCGCCGGCGATGTCGCGCGTGAAACGAATGCAGCGTGTGCAAAGAATGCAGCGCTCGGCGTCGAGCATGATGCGCGGGCCGAGGTCAACCGCCTTGGGCTTGTGAACCTTGGCCTCGACGAAGCGGCTCGCGCTCTGGCCGTAATCCACCGAGTATTCCTGAAGCTTGCATTCGCCGGCCTGGTCGCAAATCGGACAGTCGAGCGGATGATTGATGAGCAGCGATTCGAGCACGCCTTCGCGCATCTGCTTCACGCCGGGTGTCTTCGTGTAAATTTCCATCCCCGGCGAAATCGGCGTGGCGCAGGCGATGGCCGGGCGCGGCGACTTCGCGATTTTTGGCGTGCCGTCAGGATTCAAAATCGGCTTGCGGTCCGGGCCGAGCGCCGGCGTGCCGAACTCGACGAGGCACATGCGGCAGTTGCCGGAGACCGGCAGCTTTGGATGATAGCAATAGTGCGGCACGTCCGTCTTGGCCAGCTCGCACGCCTGAATCATCGTGGTCGGAACCGGCTTGCCGGAAATCGGGTCGGGCGTCGTCTTCGGCACTTCGATTTCGCGCCCATCCACCTTCACCTTGATTTTTTCAATCATAGGCGCCGGTTTAACTTCAGTTGTCGTTGCTGCTGACATTTTTTATTTAACGCAATGGGGAGCGCAGCCGCCTCGGCTGCGTTTCGGCGCGCCCTCGCGCCGAACACCGGACGCGTCGGACAAAGAAACCGGTTCGAACGCGCGCACGCCAAAGATGCCAACGACGAGGGCGTCGTTGGCTGCGCCCGAGGCGGGCGCGCTCCCCAAACCAAAATTGCGTGCGTTGAAAAATTTCATTTCAGTGATGCACGGTGGACAATTGTTTTTGTTCAGCGGCCGGGACCATTTCCTTTGCGCGGCGTTCCTCGTCGGCTTTGCCTTTCGCGACAAATTCATCTTTGAACTTCGCGACAAAACTCTGCACCGGCCACGAGCAAGCTTCGCCAAACGCGCAAATCGTCCGGCCGCCGGGAATGTTGTCGGCAATCTTCACGAGATAATCCGCGTCTTGTGCCCGGCCTTCGCCGTGCGTGAGGCGGTGCAGCGCCTTGCTCATCCAGAGCGAGCCTTCGCGGCACGGCGTGCATTGGCCGCAGCTTTCGTGCGCGTAAAATTCGGAAATGTTCGCCAGTGCCTCGACGATGTCGGTTGAATCATCCATCACGATGATCGCGCTCGAACCGCTCATCGAACCGGCGGCGGCCAGCGAATCGAAATCGTAAGGCAAATCCAGCATGTCGGTTTCGACCAGAATCTCTTTGCCCTCGGCGTCCTTTTTCTTGAGCTTGAATTTTTCGCCGGCCTTGAAAACTTTCGCGGATGAACCGCCGGGAATCACGGCTTTCAATTTGCGACCGTCACGCAGTCCGCCACCAAATTTCGGATCGTTGATCAGTTCGCCAATCGTCACCTTGCCGGTTTCGATTTCGTAATAGCCCGGTTTCTTGACATGGCCGCTCAAGCTGACGATGCGCGTGCCGGTGTTGTTCGGCGTGCCGAGCTT
>JBEKRA010000332.1:0-3242 GCA_049519195.1 Verrucomicrobiota bacterium | reverse complement strand
CATGCCTTGACGCTGCGCACTCCGCTGGCGCAATGCACCAGATAAATTTTGCTCCGGTCCAGCAAGGCGGCTTTGGCTTGAAAATCTGACGCGCTGACATCGAGGTTCACCGCCCCTGGAATATGGCCCGCTTGAAATTCCCCCGGCGTGCGCACGTCCAGAATCACGTTTCGTTTGTCGTCCGCCATGCGCGCGAATTCCTCGACGCTCAAATTTTTATAGGTGGCGGTGGCGGCGGGTGGCGCGCCGGTTCCGGAATGACGCTGTAATTTCGGCAAGACTTCCGCCGGTCCCCCGCCGGCATAGCCTGTTTCCTGAAAGACCGTTTCGCCAGCGTCATTCAACAGAACTATGGTCGGAAAACCTTCGCCCGCTTCCAGGCTCAAATTGAACCTGGCTTTCAGCGCGAGGTTGGCCCGTTTTAATTCTTCGCTTTGCGCGGATTTTTGAGGGAAATCCACGTCCACGAGAATCAGCGTCCGGCGGGCGTATTGGACAAATTCAGTGGATGCAAAAACTTGGCGCTGCATTTCAGCGCACGTCGGGCACCAGTCAGAGCCATGAAAAAAGAGCAGGACGGATTTTCCTTCAGCTTTTGCCCGACCCAGCGCGTTTGGAAGGTCAGTCAGCCAGATCAATTCGGTTTGGCTCGATTGGTGCGCGGCAGGCGTTGCCGGCGTTTCTGGCGGTTGGATTTCCGCCGCTACGGCCACGCCAGCCAGCAAAGTTGTGATGATTAACGTGGTGATTGGACTCTTTTTCATTTTCTTGATTTTGCGTCAAATGTTGATTTACGACAATACACAATTGCTTCACACGGCTTGGAGCAGCGGATTAGTAAATCCACGGAATGAATCGCCGAACGCGTCGCTCATAGCCCGCGGATCGCCCCTTTTCCTTTTCCGAATGGGTTGACAACCTTCGGCTTATTATGAACAATGGTTCATAACTAGCTGATATATGGCACGTCCAGTCAACAGGCGATCAATTGAAAAACCTCCCATCATGGAGGGGTTCAAGCCTTTTGGCATACCGATGCGCGATCTGGAATCGGTCATTTTGCTCTTCGAGGAGTATGAAGCCGTGCGCCTGGCGGACTATTTGGCCCTCTCCCATCAGGAAGCGGCCAAACAAATGAACGTGTCCCGCCCCACCTTCACCCGCGTCCATGAAAAGGCCCGGCGCACTCTTTCGACTGCCTTGGTGGAAGGGAAAGCCCTGTTAATTGAAGGAGGCAATTACCAGACCAACGATTGTTGGAACCGGTGCAAACGGTGCTCCATGCTCTTTGTCGGTTCCAATGAAAAAGTCGTTTGCCCATGTTGTCACAAATCCACCGTGCGGCGTTTGAATCCCGCCCCGCCCGCTACCGCAACCAATGATTTTTGCCAGTGCGCCGGAAGCAACGCCCGGCTTGCTCCTATGCGGTGCAAACCTTGCCGGAAGAGCCAGTGTCCAAAATGCCGGGCCGGAATGGTTCGCGAGAACAATCATCAACATCAACCAAAATTGAAAAAGAAAATTAAAAAATGAATGCTACAATCATTGCGGTCCCCACCCGACTCGATAACACCGTTGACGACCATTTTGGACATTGCCGGCAATACAGTCTGTTTGCGGTCGATGATCACAACGCGGTTCAGGATGCCGGAATTCTGCCCTCGCTCCCGGGATGCGGGTGCAAGTCCAACATTGCGGCGGTTTTGAAGGCCAAAGGCGTTTCCATTCTACTGGCGGGCAACATGGGAACCGGTGCGGTGAATGTTCTCCAGCGCCATGGGATTGAAGTCCATCGTGGCTGTTCAGGCGACGCCCGCAAAGCCGTCGAAGCCTTTCTGGCCGGCGAATGGAAAGACTCCGGCCAGTCCTGTGCCGCGCCTCATCACGAGGACGGCCACCAATGCCCTTCCCAAGGTTGATCTCCCCCCGCGTGCGACTGATCAGAGATCATGGGTGAGGCGGCAACATGACTGGGGTTGTTCAGTTTGTCGTGGTGAACGGCATTCATGTTGGCCGAAGCAGTTCAGCGGCGAGGCCAACACAGGTTTCGCATGGATGCACCTTGGCCGCGCGCAGTTCCTTGCAGTAAAGCGAGCCAAGCCGCGCGGCGAAATTCTGCTTCAACGATTCCGCCTGGTCGGGCGCGATCACGCAGGCCGCGTGCAACGCGCCGCAGAGTCCGTCTGGCGCCCGACCGCCGCCACACTGTTTTAGATCGGCGAGCGCGATAGAAGTGTCGCCGGAAACTTCGCGCCAGGCATAAAGCACAGCTTGGGCGCAGTTGAGGCGTTCCGGCGGTTGCCGGAAAACTTTCAAGGCGTGTTCTTTCATAAAATTACAGTTTGGGCGAAACGGAGCGCCACGCGGCGCTGGCCCCTGCGACCATGCCACATCCAATGACAATGCGTTTGGTTTTCATCATTAAATTCGTTTGTCTGCCAGGGATTGAGCCGCACATCGGGAAAAAGTTACAAACCTTGTGCGGACTGGAAAATCTGATGCGTTAATCTGGCGCGGCGCGAACTCAATGCTGTCGGAAAAAACAGCAACACAATCACCTTGCGAAAAACTTTTCCTTCCACTTTTTGCGCAAGGCATCGTGCATCCGTTCGCGGAATTGCACCGGCATCGCATACGGCTGGCCATCCTTGTAGAGCGTGATGGTCTGGCGGATGTTGTCCACGACCACCTGGCACGGGTTGCAGCCCGCCATGTGCTTCTCGAACTCCTTGCAGACTGCCGGGTCAACCGTGCCGTCCACATATTCATTCAACAGCGTCAGCAGTTCTTCGCACTTCATGGTGTTTGTCTCTTTGAAGACCGAGCCGTCAGCCGGTCAAAAGTTACAAGGTTTGTGTTGTTGAAATGATTTTTCATTCGTGGTGATGATGTGGCCGGATCAATTGCCGTGCCGGGTCGCCCAGCACGCGGGTCAATTCCTCGCGCAATTGCAACCGGGCGCGGAGCAGCCGCACTTTCACATTGCCCTCGCTCAATTCGAGCGCTTCAGCGGTTTCCCGAACGGACATACCTTCCACGTCGCGCAGCAAAAAGACCAGGCGATGCTTCTCATCCAGCCGCGTCAGCGCGTCGTCGAGCAAACGGCGGACTTCGTTCCGTTCCACCAGATGTTCCGGCGATTGCCGCCAGTCAGCGATGAATTCCGGGTGCGGGATGGAATTATAATCATCGGATGCTTCCGTCGCCTCGTCCAACGAAACGGTGTTCAGCCCTTTTCGTTT
>JBEKRA010000331.1:0-3243 GCA_049519195.1 Verrucomicrobiota bacterium | reverse complement strand
TTTACATAGACACCGCTTACGGCAAGTGGACGCCCATCAACGACGGCACCTGGATGGTTGCCGGAACCATCGGCAAAATGGCGCAGCCTTTGGATGTGTCAGCCATGGTTTTTGATCCTGATAACACGCCCGAAGGCGACGCCTTGCAGACCAGTTACAAACTGAATGATACGCAGTCGTTCAGGTTCAACAGCGCAGCCTTTGTGCTGGACGAAATCAAAACTTCGGCGCGTGATCCGTTCATGTATGGCGGCCAATTGTTTTGGGACGCCAAGTGGACATCAAAGGTCAACACGACGCTCGGTGTTTCGGCTTACGACATTGTCAACACGGAAAACCTGACCGCCGCTTACGACACAAACGTGGGCAACACGCCCGCCGCCGGCCCGTTTGCGTATAGCTTCAATCCCATCGTCGCCAGCGGCAGCGTCACTTATATGCTGGACAGCTTCCCGCTTTATCCCGGCGCGTTCCCGGTCAAGTTCGCCGGGGAATACATGAAAAACCCCGGAGCGCCCAGCAACAACACAGGCTGGTGGGGAGGCCTCACGCTTGGCAAGTCCGGCAAAAAAGGGACCTGGGATCTTTCCTATCGGTATCAGCGGCTTGAAGCGGACGCTTGGTGGGATCAAATCGTGGACGACGACAACGCGGCTGCCGTCCCAGCCACCGCCGTGGCCGCGGGACTGGCGGGCGGCACAAATATCAAAGGCCACCTGGTCAAATTCAACTATTCAATCTTTGATTCGCTGACCTTCTCATTCAGCGCTTACATCAACAACCTCATTAACAATCCCGTCCCCGGGCAGAAAACCGACGCCGTCCACGTGATGGCCGACTTGATGTGGAAGTTTTAACCGGAACGTAACGTGATTAACAAACGAAAAACTGATTAAATCCCCTTGAATATGAAAAAACTGATTCTCTTGCTCCTCGGCGGCGGTCTGCTTGCCGCGCAAAACAACGCAAACGCCCAGATCCTCATCAACGGCGCGGGCGCCACATTCCCGTATCCGATCTACTCAAAGTGGTTCAACGAATACGCGAAAGCGGACACCACAGTCCACTTCAATTACCAATCCATCGGTTCCGGCGGCGGTCAAAAGCAAATCACCGCGCGAACCGTGGACTTCGGCGCTTCCGACGGCCCAATGAGCGATGAAAATCTCGCCAAGGCGCCGGGAAAGCTCCTGCACATTCCGACCGTGGCCGGCGCGGATGTCATTACCTACAACCTGCCGGGCGATCCGAAGCTCAAGCTGGACGGGGATGTCATCGTCAACATTTTCATGGGCAACATCACGAAATGGAACGACCCGAAAATTGCCGCGCTCAATCCCGGCGTGAGCTTGCCTGACCTGCCGATTTTGACCGTGCATCGCGCCGACGGCAGCGGCACGACGTTCATCTTCACCGATTACTTGAGCAGCGTCAGCCCCGCGTGGGCGGACACCGCCGGGAAAGGCACGTCCGTAAAATGGCCGGCGGGCACCGGTCTGGCCGCCAAGGGCAACGAAGGCGTCGCCGGCCAGGTGAAGCAATTAACCGGCGCCATCGGTTATGTTGAACTTATTTACGCCAAACAAAACAACATGCCTTACGCGGACGTGAAAAATTCTTCCGGCAATTTCATCACCCCGTCGCTCGATTCAATCACCGCGGCGCTCGCCACGGCGAAGATTCCGGAAGATTTCCGGTTCTCCATGGTAAATCCGCCCGGCGCCCAAGCCTATCCGATTGCCGGCACGACATGGCTGCTGGTTTATGAGCAGCAGAAGGACGCCGCCAAGGGCAAAAAACTGGTCGAGTTCCTGAATTGGGCGCTAACCAAGGGCGAAGCGATGGCCCCGTCGCTCGACTACGCGCCGCTGCCAGACGAGGTTCAGAAGCGCGTTTTGGAACGGATCAAAACAATAAAATACTGACTTCGCGCCGCCGCCCGATCATTTTATGGGTGCGAGCCGGACGAAGAGCGCGTTCCTCCCGCTCTTCGTCCATTTGCATTAAAATTATGAACATCGAACATCAAATTTTCAAAATGCGCGCCCGGTCGCATTCGATGTTGGATGTTGGATGTTGGATGTTGGATGTTTGTTTCATTGCCGCGCCCCGATGAAAACGGAAACCGCAACAAAACAAAGCATGTCGCGCACCGGACATTTCGGCGACCGGGCATTCAAATGGCTGACGCTGTCCATGGCGCTGTCCATTTTTGTTCTGGTGGTGCTGATTGGTTTTGAACTGGCCAGCGGCTCGAAGCTGGCGATGCAACAATTCGGCTGGCATTTTCTGACGACCGGCAACTGGGACCCCGGCAACGATGTCTATTGCGCGCTGCCGTTCATCTTCGGCACGCTCGTTTCCTCGCTCATCGCTCTCGTAATCGCCGTGCCAATCAGCATTGCCACCGCCGTTTATCTCACCGAACTCGCCCCGCGCTGGCTGCGCCAGCCGCTCACGATGTTCATCGAACTGCTCGCCGCCGTGCCGAGCGTCATTCTCGGCCTGTGGGGAATTTTTGTGATGGTGCCGTGGCTGCGCGTTCATCTGTTTCCGTGGCTCCAAAACGCGCTCGGCTTCCTGCCAATCTTCAAAGGCCCGATTTACGGCCCGTGTATGCTGGCCGCCGGCATCATCGTCGCCATCATGATTATTCCCATCATCACGTCGGTCTCACGCGAAATTTTGCGCTCCGTGCCAGGCCTGCAGCGCGAGGCCGCCTACGCCCTGGGCGCCACGCGCTGGGAGGTCACGCGCATCGCCGTTTTGAGCTACGCCAAAAAAGGACTATTCGGCGCGGTCATTCTCGGACTGGGCCGCGCGCTCGGCGAAACAATGGCCGTCACGATGGTGATTGGCAACATTCCGCAAATCGTTCCGTCGCTGTTTGCGCCCGGCGCGACCCTGGCCAGCGTCATCGCCAACGAATTCAACGAGGCCACCTCTTCCATGCTGACCAGCGCGCTTTTTGAAATCGGCCTCGTGCTGCTAGGCGTAACCGTCATCGTGAACGCCCTTGCGCAACTGCTTTTGAAAACGTTCGCCGGCCCCGGTGTCAAACCGCAACAATGATATGCCATTTTTGATTTACGATTTACGATTTATGATTGGGTCAACACAGCGTGGCGCCCGACCAATCCGTGTCAAATCGTCAATCGTCAATCGTCAATCGTCAATCTGATGACCGCACCCAACCACCGCTGGCGCAATTTCAAAAACGTGCTGATGCAAATCATCGCGTTC
>JBEKRA010000330.1:0-3689 GCA_049519195.1 Verrucomicrobiota bacterium | reverse complement strand
TCTTGGGACGGCTCAAAAATGCGAATGCCGTTGACTTGTTTTATAGCGGGCTTGCTCTTGGTTGTTTTGGAATTGTTCTGCTTTTCCTTGCGCGATTGCCGCTTTATCGCCAACGCCGATTCTGGACTTTTGGTCCGGGCGCGTTGCCAAACCCTCACCGCAAACTTTACTGGCTGGCATACTTGTTTGTCGTCGCCAGCGTTTTATTGCTCGCTTTTGTCTGGCTGAAGGTGAAATGAATTTATCGGCGTCTCTGTAGTGCCATTTTCCAAGATCGTCGTCTTCTGCGAAGATGTTCCAGTAAGGTAGTAGCACGGGCGTCTCGCCCGTGTGTTTCTGAACGGGCGACATTTTTGCCAGAAAACACGGGCGAGACGCCCGTGCCACTACGCTGGCCGCGCCATGTCTCTGCGGTTAAATTTTTCCTTTGGAGGCTTTTTTCTTCGGCTTGACCCGCTTCGCGTCGCCCCAGAGGCTTTCCAGATCGTAGCGCTCGCGGACGTCCGCGCGCATGACGTGGACAATCACGTCGAAGAAATCCAGCACCACCCACGCGCCATGCACCGTGCCGTCCATCGCGCGCGGGCGCAAGCCATGCTCCTCGCGGAGCTGGCCGGTGATTTCCTCCACGATGGCGCGCAAATGCGGCTCGCTCGTGCCGGACGCAATGACAAAATAATCCGTGACCGACGACAGTTTGCGCACGTCGAGGATGACAATGTTCTCCGCTTTTTTGTTGTCCGCGAATTCGCGGCAAAGCTGGGCAAGTTTCTTTGAATCCATATTGACCGGGGAAAATTTAACCACAGATGGGCACGGATGGACACAGATAAAAATTCAAGGCAGGCATGACCGGATGTTTCTTACTGGATTTTGACCGGGAATCTGTCCTAAAACACAATTTTTCGCCGGCTGTAATTTGGCGCGCAGGATGTGGATGAGGGACTTGACGGCCAGTTCGATGGGGAGAAACGGTTTGGCGATGAAGTCGTTGCCGCCGACGACGTTCGATGTGGCGCGGCTGTCGAAGCTGTTGAGGCGGGTGACAAAAATGACGGGGGTGTTCTTGTTCTGCGGCATGGCGCGCATTTTGGCGCAGAGTTGATAGCCGGTCATGCCTGGCATGTCCACGTCGAGAAGCACGATGTCAAACTGTTTTTCAGAGAGCATCTTGAGGGCGGAATTCGGGTCTTCGATGGTCACGGGCCGGAGATTCGCTTTTCCGAGCGCGTAAGCAATGGCGCAGCAGGCAATGATCTCGTCGTCCACAACGAGGACGCTGGCGGGGGGGATTTCCTGTTTGTCGGGCTGGATGCCGTGTTCAAACAGGAAGCCAAAAAAATCCACGGCGACGGCGGTGGTGCGCAGGGTCGAGTCGTTGATGGTTTTCGGATTTTGGTAAAGTTCATTGAGCAGGACCTCGAAGGCGGAGGCCATGTGCGCGATCTGAACAAGCCCGGCGAGCGCGGCGTTGCTGTTGATTACTTGAATGCGGGTATAGATTTCGTGAATGTGCTTGAGCCGCGCCTCTTCGGTGGCGGCCTTGAAAAGGTCTTTCAGGTGGGCGCGCAAGGCGGCGAGCGCGGCGGGCAAAACGGCAACAAATGCATCCCTGATGTCGGATTGACCGGCGGCACCGGTTCTGCCAAAGGGCATGGCGGGTCCGGCTTGGCGCGCGCCCCCGGCGGCCGGGCGGGTTCGCATCATGACGCCGCTGTCGCCGATGGTGCCGCGAATGATCTCCAACATGATTCCTGGCGAGCAGTCTATTTTGGAAACACATTTCGTCGCGCCGGCCTTCCACGCATCCTGAATCAGCACGGTCGAATAGGTGTTGGACAAAACGATGACCGGCAGTTTGGAAAATTCCGCTTCACCGCGAATTACCTTGATGACTTCGACCCCCGACATTTGGGGGAGCATGATGTCCAGCATAATGACATCAGGCAGGAATGTGCGCATCAACTTCAGTCCAGTCTCGCCGTCGTGCGCGGCCTCGGTTTGATAGCCTTCCACAGCGAACTTGTTTCGATAAACATTCGCAATAATCTGATTGTCTTCGATGATGAGGATTTTTTTCACTATTTGATGGCGTCTGCAACGGCGCGGGTGAACGGCGCGCGCAATCTATCAAGCGTTTCTTTTCCGGGCTGATATACCATTCAAAGCGTATTATATCACTCCTTATCCGACGTGTCGAGCGTTTCGTGTCCGTTTCCGGCAGGACTTTGGCTGATAACCGGATAAATGCAAAATAGGCTGGGCAAACTGCCGGTTGATGGCGTTGTCATCGCGCCATAAGGCACATCAAGGCTTGGATCAGGTGAGAAGTCGTTATTGGCGCGGATTCTGAAAAGCTGCGTTTAACGAATCAAGTGTAAAGCCGCGCTGCGCGAATCGCTTCGGCCACCGCCGGCGGCACCAGCGGCTCGACGGGCAGACCCGCCTTCACCCGCGCGCGGATTTCCTGCGATGATACCGCCAGCGCAAAACCCTTCACCCACCGGCCCCGAAATGGTTTTGGGAAATCCTTCGCTTGTTCGCCGGGACGCGGAATGACGACAAACTCCGCCAGCCGCGCCAGTTCCTCCGGTTCTCGCCACTCCGGCAGATGCGCCACGTGGTCGGCGCCGATGAGACAGGACAATTCCGCTCCAGGAAATTTTTCCGCGTAACTGCGCAACGTGTCAACGGTGTAGGAAACGCCGCCGCGCCGGGTTTCCTGTTCGTCAATCTCGCAGTTCGTCCGGCCCGCCAGCGCGAGCCGGAGCAGTTGCAGCCGGGCGGACGCGGGAGCGGGCCGCGTGTCCGGCTTGAACGGCGATTGCGCCGCCGGAATGAAAAACAGCCGGTCCAGCCCCAGTTCCTCCACCGCCGCCTGCGCGACGAGCAGATGTCCCAGGTGAACCGGGTCAAACGAGCCGCCAAATAATCCGATTTTCATTTTTGGTTCTCCAATTCAAAGCTTTCATTAACACCCGGCTTCAGCCTGGTGTAAAGCGTCGTGCGCGAACTGGAAACCGTTTCAACGGTATCCGGCTGTTTGCGCCGCATGAACAAAACCGTTGAAACGGTTTTAATGTCTCCGTATTGCGCAAATGAGAGGAAACGCGAGCGAAATTCAGCAGCACCGGCGCACGCCATTGAAGCGGTCTTCCGTCGTCTGCGCGAAAATCCGGGCATCGGAATGTTGTTCGCAAACGCACGCCTGCTGCCGCGCACGCTCAAAGTGTGATTCGCCGGACAATTCCTTCGCCAGACCGAGCGTGATGGCCGCCGTGCCGGCGACCGTGTGCAAATTCGGGCCGGTTTCCTTCAACGCGTAATCCGGCAGCCAGACCGGCGCGGTTTCCTGCAGCACCGCCGGTTTGCGCCGCGACAGCAATAAAATCCATTCGCGCACGCTCAATAAAATAATTGCTGAAACCAGCACGAGAAATATTCCCGCGACGGCGGCGTCGAGGAGATTGTTAAATACAAGTGCATGCTGTGTGGCAATCGCTGTTTCAACTGATCTCAAATGTTCCTGCGCGCCGGGTTTATTCAAACTGACGTCAACAACCGCGAGATTGTGTTCTGCCGCCAAACCGGACAGCCCATTGTTTTGTGCCGCGGCCAGAAATCCGATGCGCGGGTCGGAATTCCAAATTTTCTGCGCGCCGGCGGTGAAGGTCACCGCCACCAGCCAG
>JBEKRA010000329.1:0-3261 GCA_049519195.1 Verrucomicrobiota bacterium | reverse complement strand
TCCGCGCACCACCTGTTTGGCGACGTCGGCCGGCGTGAGCGGGCGGATGGATTTGAGCAGCTTCACCTTTTCGTCGCGGACGGATTCGGCTTCGAGTGACACGGGCGGTTCCATGGCGATGAGCGAAAGCACCTGGAGCATGTGGTTTTGCACCATGTCGCGCAGCGCGCCGGCCTCCTCGTAATAACCGCCGCGCTCGCCGACGCCGAGCGTTTCGCTGACGGTGATCTGGACATGGTCCACGGAATTCCGGTTCCAGAGCTTCTCAAAAATCGAGTTGGAAAAGCGGAACATCAAAATGTTCGCCACCGTTTCCTTGCCGAGATAATGGTCAATGCGGCAGACCTGGCTTTCGTGGGCGTAGCGGGTCAGCTCGTTGTTCAGCGCGTGCGCGGAGGCGAGGTCGTGGCCAAAGGGCTTCTCGACAACGATGCGCTGCCAGCCCGCCCCGTCCTTGTGCAGCAGGCCGGCGCGGTGGATTTCCTCGACGACTTCGCCGAACTGGCTCGGCTGCGTGGCGAGATAAAACAGCAGGTTTTCCCGCAGCGGCCCGCTGCCGAACGAGGTCAGCAGTTCCTCAAGCTTTTTGTAGGCCGCAGCGTCGGCGAGGTCGCCCCGGCAATAAAACAGTTTCGCGGCGAATTCCTTCCAGACCGTTTCGTCCACGGGTTTCGTGCGGGAAAACTGATCGAGCGCCGCGCGCAATTCCTGCCGCCATGATTCATCGGTTTTCTCGCGCCGCGCAAAGCCCACGATGCGGAACCTGGGCGGCATCAGCTTGTCCTTGAACAGGTGGTAAAACGCCGGAATCAATTTGCGCGCCGTGAGATCGCCGCTGGCGCCGAAGATGACGATGGTGCAGGGTTCCAGCGCCTTGTGTTCCGCGCCGATGTTGTTGCACGGCGCTTCGTCGGGATGTTTGGTGTCAGCCATACCCGGAACAATGGCGCAATCGGCGGGCAAATTCAACGCCGACGTTGGAGTTCTAGCTTTAGCTTGTTTTCAGGACACAAGTTGAAGCTTGAACTCCAACGGATTCAGAAATTGCTCGCCCGGCGGCGGATTTTTGCGCAAGATTCCATCACGCGAATGAAAGCGAAAATCATCATCACTCCAAAAAAGGCCGTCGTGGATCCGCAGGGCAAAACCGTCCAGAGCGCCCTCGCCCACATGGGCTACACCGGCGTCACCGGCGTCCACATCGGCAAGTATATCGAGGTTGACCTCGCGCCCGGCGCGGACAAGGCCGCCGCGCAGCAGGCGTTGAACGACGCGGCGCGCAAATTCTTGAGCAACCCGGTCATCGAAGATTACAAACTGGAAATTGAATAGAGAATTTACGATATGCGATTTGCGATTGACGAGCCGCCCGCCGGATCGCGCGTAAATCGTAACTCGTAAATCGTAAATCAAACATGAACTTTGCCATCCTCCAATTTCCCGCGAGCAACTGCGACCAGGACGCCATCCACGCCCTCCGCGACGTGCTCGGCCATTCGGCGCGCTATGTCTGGCACAAGGAAAATTCCCTCGGCGACGCCGACGCCGTCATCGTGCCCGGCGGTTTCAGCTACGGCGATTACCTTCGCTGCGGAGCCATCGCACGGTTCAGCCCGGTGATGCAGGCCGTGAAACAATTCGCCGACAACGGCGGCCTCGTCCTCGGCGTCTGCAACGGCTTCCAGGTCCTCACCGAAGCCGGCTTGCTGCCCGGCGCGCTCATCCGCAACCGCGATTTGCAGTTCCACTGCGAACACATTTTTCTGAAAACCGCCACGCCCGACTCGCCGTTCACGAACAAAATTCCAGCGGGGAAAATTCTTCGCATTCCCATCGCCCACGGCGAAGGCTGCTATTTTGCCGACGAAGAAACGCTGGCGAAGCTCAAGGCCAACAACCAAATCCTCTGGCAATACTGCGACGCGAACGGAAACCTGACCGACACCGCGAATCCCAACGGCGCGGTGCAGAACATCGCCGGCATCTGCAACGATAAGCGCAACGTGGCCGGCCTGATTCCGCATCCCGAACGCGCCAGCGAACCCGCGCTTGGCAGCGACGACGGCAAATGGATTTTCGAGAGCATCTTCGCCGCGCTCAAAAACAAAACCGTCGCGGCTGCGAAGTGAGCCATGCACATCATCACTCGCAAACGATTGAATGAATTTGCCGAAGTGCATCCGGCGGCGACGAGCGGGCTGGCACATTGGTATCGGGTGCTGAAAAAGAACAACCCGGCGAATTTTGTGGAACTGCGCGGCGTATTTCCGCACGCCGACCAAGTGGAAGGCTTGACGGTGTTCAACATCGGCGGCAACAAGGCTCGCCTCATCGCCGCGCTTCACTATAATCGTCGGAAAGTGTATATTCGCGCCGTGCTGACCCACGCCGAATACGACGCGGGCAAATGGAAAGAGAGAAAATAACATGTCAACCGCACAACTGAACAAAGCGTTTGCCGTCTGGCCGCAGGTTGAATCGGCATTGCGCGTGCCGCACAACGACCGCGAATACCGCCAGCTTGTGAAACAGCTCGACCGCCTCGTGGATGAAGTGGGCGAGGATGAAAACCATCCGCTCGCTTCCATGATGGAAGTCCTCGGCGTCCTCATCGAAAAATACGAAGACGAAAACGTGGCGGAACTGGCGTAACGCATGCGCAACCTGAATTTCTTGCCGCATCCCGAGCGCGCCAGCGAACCTGCGCTGGGCAGTGAGGACGGCAAATGGATTTTCGAAAGCATCTTCGCCGCGCTCAAAAACAAAACCGTCGCGCAAGCGGCTTAATTATTTATGCCTCTGGCAAGTTTTGATAAATGTCCGAGTTGCGGTTTGGGGATTCAACTCAATAAATCGCTGAATCAGACTTTTATTTGCCCAATTTGTCAGTGTGAGTTCAAACATGACTTTCGGAACTGGTTTGTCGCGCTACCGGTTGCTCTCCTTGTCGCCTTCGCATTTTGGTTTTTTCTGCGACTTCCACCTTTCATCATCGCCTTTGTTGTTGTTCCATTAGTTGGTGGATTGCTAATTCGCTGGTTGCCCTCTTACACAGTTGTCAAATCAGGCAAAGAACTTCACGCAATATCTGAAGATCAAAAAACGCAGTTTACGGGTCCCAAAAAGGAAAGCCGATGGTTTATGGTTTTACTTTTTATTTTAGTCGCAGTGATTCTGACGATTTTGATTTATTCCATTATATCTTCTTGAACTCATGACCGAACCCGCCATCACACCTGAACTGGTTGCCAAGCACAACCT
>JBEKRA010000328.1:0-3263 GCA_049519195.1 Verrucomicrobiota bacterium | reverse complement strand
CTGCCCATCGGGATTTCGTTCTACACGTTCCAGTCCATCAGCTACGCGGTGGACGTGTATCGCGGCGTCGCCAAGCCGTCGGACGATTTTTTCACGTTCGCCGCGTTCGTTTCATTTTTCCCGCAGCTCGTGTCCGGGCCGATCGAGCGGCGCAACGATTTGCTGCCGCAATTGGAGAAGCCCGCGCAATTTGAAATCGCCGATGTCCATTTTGGGCTGCGGCTCATCCTGACCGGCCTGTTCAAAAAAGTCTTTGTCGCCGACAACTGCGCGCTGCTGGCCAATTACGCCTTCGATCCGAAGACCGCGTTGAACGGCCCGTGGGCGCTGCTCGGCGTGCTGGCGTTCGCGTTCCAAATCTACGGCGATTTTTCCGGCTACACGGACATCGCGCGCGGCTCGGCACGGCTGCTGGGAATCCGCCTGAACTTGAATTTCAATTTTCCATACTTCGCCGCCAGCCCGTCGGATTTCTGGCGGCGCTGGCACATGACGCTTTCGTTCTGGTTTCGCGATTACGTCTATATCCCGCTGGGCGGGAACCGGCACGGCGGCTTGAAGACGTTCCGCAATCTCTGGATCACGATGCTGCTGGCCGGACTCTGGCACGGCGCGAACTGGACGTTCGTGATGTGGGGCGGCTACTACGCGGCGCTGCTCACGCTGTATCATGCCACGCCGGGATTGCGCCGGCTCGCCGAACCGGAAAAAAATCCGCGCTGGAAAATCATTTCCGGCGCCGCGCTGATGTTCGCATTCACGCTGGTCGGCTGGGCGATTTTCCGGAGCAAAAATCTGGAGCAACTTGGCGGATGGTTCGCCGCGTTCGGCAACTGGCACGCGACGGTGGGCTGGACGAAATCATTTTACTGGTGGCTGCTCCATGTCGTGCCGCTGCTGCTGCTGCAAATTGCGTCGTGGAAATCGCGCGACGAAGTCGAGTTCGCCCGGTTTCCGTGGCCGTTGCGCGGACTGGTTTACGCGCTGCTGTTTTTGCTCGTGGCCAGTTCTGTCGCGCCGGACGTAGAGTTCATTTACTTTCAATTCTGATGAAACGCTGGCTGACACCTTCATTTCTGCTGATGCTCGCGCTGCTGGCCGGCAGCGAGCTGGTGGTGCGCGTTTTCTTCCAGCGCAGCATGTCGGGACGGTTTGAATACGGCTACAGCCCCGACGCCGGTTTTGTGGAAAATGCCGACGGCACGGTCAATCTCATTCGCGCCGGCGGACGGCCGTTTTTCCCGCAGACTTTTTCCAAGACACCGCCGCCCGGCACATTCCGCGTGATGGTGTTCGGCGATTCCGTTCCGCGCGGGGCGGGCGCGGCCACTTCCTACGCCGGGCAAATCGGCGAAAAATTGCGCGCGATGGGAATCAAGGCCGAGAGCTTCGATCTCGCCATCGGCGGCAACGGCTCGGCGCGCAGCGAAATCATCCTGCGCAAGGCGCTCGATTATCAGCCGGGCCTCGTGATTCTCCACGTTGACAACGGCGACGAATTCGAGGACGAGCGGGAATACAACCGCGCGCAGGCGTTCAAAAGCTGGCACCCGAAAAACTGGCTGATGAAAAGCCTCTTCATCCGGCGCATTTACGAATTCAAGACGGAGGAAATTTTCTGGAAATGGGTTCCGACCGAAGTCCGCACGCTCACGGCGGTCAATGACAACGGCAGCAAGGTTTTGGCCGGCCAGAATCCGGAGACGCGCCGCAGATGGGACGAGCGCGTGCGAAAAAACACCGCCGAAAGCGTGGCGCTGGCGCGCGTGCGCGGCGCAAAGGTGTTGCTGTTGACCGAGGCGCGCGAACATGATGACGGCCACGGCGGATTTTATCTCGATGACCGCGGGCTGGACGACCTGGTCCGGCCCATGCTCGGCGACGGCGTATATTTTCTGTCCCTGAAACAAATTTTGCAGAAAACGGACTTCGCGCCGCTGTTCAGCGACGGCACTCATTTGCGCCCGCCCGGCCATGCGTTCGTGGCCGACGCGGTTGTGGAAAAACTTTTGGAGGAGAAAATCGTCACCGCCGGAAAATAAAGAAGGTTGACTGGCGTGGGTTGGCTGCAAAGTATAGTGGCAGCAAATGGGCAACATCGGAACAGTCTTTCGTTTTGGCGGGCACTACCTGCGCCGTTATTGGACGCGCCTGGCCGCCGGAATCATTTTCGGGATTTTGTTCGGGCTGACCACCGCCAGTTTCATGCTGGCGACAAAAGAGGTGGTCAATCGCATGACGCCCGCGGTGGCGGTCACAGCGACCACGGTGCCGGAAACAACGTCCATAAATCTTTCTTCCACCAACGCCGCGCCTGCCGGATTCACTGCCAGATTCAAAGCCGGGGTGGCCGCGTTCAAGGACAGGGCGAAAACCGCCGCCGAACAACTGGTTGACCCGTGGCTTCCGAAATCGGGCCGCGACATTGACTGGCGGCAATTTCTCGGCGGCCTGCTGTTTCTCCCGCTGCTGGCGGGGATGCGCGGTTTTTGCGGCTATTTGAGCAGCTACTGCATGGCGTGGGTGAGCGAGCATGTCGTGAACGATTTGCGTGGTGACGTGCTGGAAAAAATGAGCAGCCTGTCGCTGGATTATTTCAACCGCTCCACGACCGGCGACATGCTGACGCGGGTGAGCGGCGACACCGGCCAGTTGCAAAAATGCCTCACCTTGAGCGGCGATCTGGTCAAGGAACCCGTGACGCTCGTCGGCATATTTCTGGGGCTGTGCCTTCTTGACTGGCAGTTGACGCTGATGGCGATGGTGTTTGTGCCACTGTGCGTGATGCCCGTGATCATCCTTGGACGCAAGGTCCGCAAGGCCAGCAATCGCGGCTGGGATTCCAACATCTCCCAATCCAGTCTTTTGGTGGAAGTCCTGTCCGGCATCCGCGTTGTCAAGGCGTTCGGCCTCGAATCCATGCTGGTGCGGCGCTTCCGCGAAATCTCAAATCGCATCCTGCATTTCAGGATGAAAACCGTCCAGGCAGGCGAGCAGATGAATCCCATCATCGAGACCGTTTCCATGCTCGGCATGGGCCTGCTCATGCTTTACATCATCCACAAACAACTGCAGCTCGGGGACGTGGTCAGCTATTTCACCGGCATGATCTTCCTTTACGGCTCGATAAAAAAACTGGCCGGAATGCACGTCATGTTCCAGCAAACTCGCATCGGAGTGGAGCGGCTCGCCAGCATCATGACCGAGCAGCCCAGCATCAAGGAAGACCCGCAGGCGCGGCCCGTCACCGGATTCCGTTCCGC
>JBEKRA010000327.1:0-3273 GCA_049519195.1 Verrucomicrobiota bacterium | reverse complement strand
GAAAAGCGGCTGGCCCGGTGGAAATTCACCCATTAAACGCAAAATCACATTTCAAGCGCCGGGCACTGACACATTCTCACGTGGGCCGGTTTATCCGAGATGATCACGAACGAATTGCAGATAACCTTGACGCCCGCCGAGTTTGGTATGCCGTTCAACGGAACGCTGCAGTTCGTGCAAATACTCCACCAGCTTCTCGATCACCACCGGTTTGGTGTTGCCTTCCGGCAGACCATTCATCGGCTCGGCCCCGCTGGCGAGGAGTTTCTCACAGACATCACGCACCACGCCAAAGATTTCGGCGTCAACCCCGGTGAGGTTGGCCGGCTTGGGTTCGCGGTTTCGCAGCCGGGAACGGTAGGTCTGATGGGCGGCTTCATAAGCGCGTCCAGCCGCGTAATCGCTCATTTCGGGCCGGCGAATCCAGACGGCTATAACAGCCGATTCCAGTTCACGCAGCGCGGGCAGGTCTTCGTCTTTCCAGTTCATAATTTATCGTCAGATATGGGGAAATCGTAGCGGTGCAGCGGCTGGAAGAAAAGTTTCGTGTTTTCGCCGCCGGTCATGGTAAAAAATTGCATGGCTTGGCGCATCCATGACAGCGTGATTCGCGGCGAGATTGACAACCGCGTCAAGGGACGCGTGCGGGGCCGGCTCTGGCTGGACGGCCTCGCCAAACCGGTCACGCTCGAATTGGAAGGCAACGCCTGTCCCGACCTCGCCGGCTGCCTGCTCAAGTTCAAGAATCCCGCCAAAACTTTTCCGATGCGCAAAAAGCCGGCTTTCGCGCCGCTTCAGCGCGGCAAAATCGGCAATCTTTCAGCGTCGCAAAAAGTGCGCGTGTTCGCGATTCCCGACGAGGAGGCGTTTGCAATGATTGATCGCGGTGAGAAACCGCTGACGCGCATAGCCAATGCGCTTTATCTCGAATGGTTCAGCGAAGGCAATGGACGTGTCGTCATTGAGAGTGCGGGTTACGAGCTCACGATCTCCGCGCCGGAGTGGCGGTTGACTCCCGCCGAGGAAAAGCAACGCGCCGGAGACGCCGAGGCGGGCTGGGAAATGTTCTCAAAGCAGTTGAACAACGCGGTGGAAAAACATAAACGCGGCCAGAAAAACCCGGAGGCGGAATGGGACGAGCACGATTACGAGAAGTTCCTGAAGGAGTCCGACGCGCGCACGGACAAATACATTGAGCTTCAGGAAAAATACGGCGACTCTCACGAAGCCGAGGAAAAAATCGCGAAGGAAATGGGCTGGCTGCGCGAATTGACGGATGAGGAGGCCGAAGCCGAACAGCAACGAGTTGAGGAAATGAATCGCGCGTGCGAGGAGGCGCTGAACGAGCCGCCGCCCGAACCCGAACCGCACCGCGAGGGGATTGACTGGATTCGCACGAAAGACGGCGACATCCGGCATCCGCTCCAGCATCGTTGCTTTGAAAGCGCGATGAAATTCTGGCATCAGGCCGACGAACTCGGTTTGGAAAATTCAGACGATGACGACCTGCCTAGTTTTATTTTTGAATTCCAAACGACGAGCGCGAAACTCGCCGGCGCGCTGGATGGCATCACCGAAGGCCGCGAGGACTTCGACGCCGCGTTCACGGTGGCCTGCCTGAAACGCGCGCTGGATCACCTGCACAAATCACAGGGCGGCCTTGAGGCCGTCGCGACAAAAAAGCTTTTGCCGGAGAAGATCATTTTCGAAGCGCGGAAGGAGTTGTTTGAAATCCGCGAAGGCATCCTCAATTTGATGGACGAATTTCGCGGGCGCAAATGAACGCTACGCAGCCAGACCGAATGGAAATCATCCGGGCCACCGAGGCGGATTTGCCGGCCATTTCCAAACTGGCGGGCATCATCTGGCGCGCGTGTTATCCGGGCATCATCACCCGCGCGCAGATTGATTTCATGCTGGCGCGGATGTATGCGCTGGACGCGATGCGCGGGGAGATTCAATCGCAGGAAATCCGTTACGACCGCCTGCTCGCCGGCAACGAGTTGGTCGGCTTCGCTTCCTACGGCCCGACGGAGCAGCCTGGAATTTTCAAGTTGCACAAAATCTATCTGCATCCGGCGTGGCATGGCCGCGGCCCCGGCAGTTTGCTGTTGCAACACTGCGAACGCGAAGTCCGCAAACTTGGCGCAAGCCGGTTGATCCTGAACGTGAACAAAAACAATACCAAGGCCATCGCCGCCTATCAACGCAATGGCTTCACCATCACGGACTCCGTGATCACAAACATCGGCGGCGGTTTCGTCATGGACGACTACATCATGGCGAAAAATTTGGCCTGATGGTCAATTCGCGCGCCGTGCCGTTCAGATAATTTCGATCCCGACCGGACAATGGTCGCTCCCGGTCACTTCCGGGCGGATGAAGGCGCGTTTGAGGCGCGGGCGCAGGGATTTTGAGATGAGAAAATAATCAATGCGCCAGCCGATGTTCCGCGAACGCGCGCCGCCCATCACGCTCCACCAGGTGTAATGTCCCCCGCCCGGCTCGAACTCGCGGAAGGTGTCGAGAAAACCGGCGTTCACGAAGGCGTCAAAACCGGCGCGTTCCTCGGCGGTGAAGCCGTGGTTGTGGACGTTGGCACTGGGATTGGCGAGGTCAATCTCCGTGTGCGCCACGTTGAGGTCGCCGCAGAAAATCACGGGCTTCCTCTTCTCCAGCTTTTTCAGATAAGCCAGAAAGTCCCGGTCCCATTTCTGCCGGTAGGCCAGACGCGACAAATCGCGCTTGGAGTTCGGAACATAGACGTTCACGAGGAAGAAATCGGCGAACTCGGCGGCCAATACGCGCCCCTCGTTGTCGTGTTCGCCAATGCCGATGTGCGGGATGACATTGACCGGCCGCGTCCGGGTGAAAATGGCCGTGCCGGAATAGCCCTTCTTCGCCGCGCTGTTCCAATAGGTCGTGTATTGGGCGGGCCAGAGCTGCTCCACGTCGTCCGCCGTGCATTTGGTTTCCTGCACGCACAGCACGTCCGGCTTCTCCGTGTCGAGGAATTCCAGAAAGTTCTTCTTCAGCACGGCGCGCAGGCCGTTGACGTTCCACGAAATCAGTTTCATGCGAGGTAAGATTAAACCACCGCCAGCCGCGCCGAAGCAAGCCGCGAAGGCGGGGGATGGACACGGATAAACACGGACTTGCTTTTCGTCCTCGTCCTCCTTCTCGTCCTCGTCCTCGAAATTCCGGCCAGGTTCGATGACGAAAACGAGAAGGATTTGGTAATGAAACCTCCGAAAACCCCTGTAGCGGCGCTCT
>JBEKRA010000326.1:0-3277 GCA_049519195.1 Verrucomicrobiota bacterium | reverse complement strand
GCGCTGATGCGGAAATAGCCCTCGCCTTTTGAGCCAAAACCGCTGCCGGGCGTGATGACCACGTTCGCCTCGCCCAGAATTTTGTCGAACGCCTGCCAGCTCGTGACGCCTTTCGGCGCGCGCACCCAGATATACGGCGCGTTGATGCCACCGAAGACTTTCGGGAAAGCTGTCTTTGCGCCAGCGCGCAAAACTTTTGCATTGTCCAAATAAAAATCCACGAGTGCGCGAACTTGTTGTTTTCCTTCCGGCGAATAAAGCGCTTCCGCGCCGCGCTGGACGATGTAGCTCACGCCGTTGAACTTGGTCGTCATGCGCCGCAGCCACAATGGATGGAGCGGTTTGAACTCGCCGGTTTTCGTCTGCGCGTTGAGCGATTTCGGAACGACGGTGAAGGCGCAGCGGACGCCGGTGAACCCGCCGTTCTTCGAGCAACTGCGGAATTCAATCGCGCACTCGCGCGCGCCGGAAATTTCGTAAATCGAATGCGGCAGGTTCGGGTCGGTGATGTAGGCCTCGTAAGCCGCGTCAAACAAAATGACCGCCTTGTGTTCCAGCGCGTATTTCACCCACGCTTCAAGCTGCGGGCGGTTTGTCGCCGCGCCGGTCGGGTTGTTCGGCGAACAAAGATAAATCACGTCCACGTGCCGCTTCGGCGGCTCTGGAATGAAGCCGTTGCTCGGTTTGCACGGCAGATAAACGAGTTTTGAGTAAGCGCCCCCTTCGTTCGCCTCGCCGGTGTGGCCGGCCATTACGTTTGTGTCCACATAGACCGGATAAACCGGGTCGCTGACGGCGATTTTATTTTTCGCGCCGAGGATGTCGAGGATGTTGCCGGTGTCGCATTTTGTTCCGTCGCTGACAAAAATCTCGTCGTCCGCCACGTCGCAGCCGCGGTCGCGAAAATCATTTTGCGCGATGGCGGCGCGCAGCCATTCGTAGCCCTGTTCCGGGCCGTAGCCTTTGAACGTCTCGCGCGCGGCCATTTCGTCCACGGCCTTGTGCATGGCGGCGATGGCGGCGGGCGGCAGCGGTTCGGTCACGTCGCCGATGCCGCAGCGAATCAGTCGTTTTGCGGCCTCGGGATTCGCGTCGCAAAACGCCTTCACGCGCCGGCCAATTTCTGGAAAGAGATAGCCGGCTTTCAGCTTGAGATAATTGTCGTTGAGCAATGCCATAGTTTAGCCACAGATGAACACAAATGGACACGGATGTAAAACCTTGAATCAGCAGTTTCGCGCGAAGATCGCGATGGTTGCGAAGGAAAAACCTTCCCCCTTTTGTTTTCTTCGCGTGCTTCGCGCGACATTTTATATCACCAGCGCCGCTTGCGTTGCGTGTGAACTCAATTTATTTTCAACGCGATGAAATACCGCCGTTTTGGCCGGACCGGATTGAATATGCCGGTGATTTCCTGCGGTGGCATGCGTTACCAGTTCAAGTGGCAGGACGTGCCGCCGCAGGACATCCCGCGCGCCAACCAGGAAAACGTCGAAGCGTGCATCCACCGCGCGCTCGAACTCGGCATTAACCACATTGAGACCGCGCGCGGCTACGGCACGTCGGAAATGCAGCTCGGCGAAGTGCTGCCGAAAATTCCGCGCGACAAAATGATCGCGCAGACGAAAGTCACGCCGCGCGCCACGGCGGAGGAATTTCTCAAGACATTCGACGACTCGATGAATTACCTGAAGCTGGACCACGTAGACCTGTTTTCGCTCCACGGCATCAACAACCGCCAGATGCTCGACTGGTCGCTGCAAAAGAACGGCTGCCTCGCCGCCGCGCGGAAATTGCAGAAGGAAGGCCGCTGCCGCTTCATCGGGTTTTCAACGCACGGCACCACGGACATCATTTTGGAGGCCGTGAACACGGGCGAATTTGATTATGTCAACCTCCACTGGTATTTCGTCAACGACCTGAACTGGTCCGCCGTGCTGGCCGCGCACCGGCTGGACATGGGCGTGTTCATCATCAGCCCGAACGACAAGGGCGGCAAACTTCAGGAGCCGGGGCCGAAAATCAGCGGACTTTGCGCGCCGCTCACGCCGATGCAGTTCAACGGTCTTTACTGCCTCAACCGCCCGGAAGTCCACACCTTGAGCTGCGGCGTGGTCAAGCCGTCGGATTTTGACGAGCACGTCGCCGCGCTGAAATTTTACGACCAGATTCCGCAGACGATTGCGCCGATTGAAAAGCGGCTGCGCGCGGAAATGGAAAAAATCCTCGGCGCGGACTGGTGCGCGCGCTGGCACGAAGGCTTGCCGAATTATGTGGACGTTCCCGGCCAGATCAACGTCTCGGAAATTCTGCGCCTCTGGACCTATGGCAAGCCGCTCGAACTCACCGCGTGGGGCAAGATGCGCTACAATCTGCTGGGCCAGGCCGAACACTGGTTTCCCGGCGAGAACGCCGCGAAGGTGCGTGAACACGATTTGCGCGCCGCGCTAAAGAACAGTCCGTTCGCCGGCCGCATCCCGGCCATCCTCGAAGAAGCGCACCGGATGTTTTTCGAGAAACCGGTGGAGCGTTTGAGCAAGAGTTGACCGGGAGCGCCGGCATCTTGCCGGCGTGTTTTTTTTGGAATCGCCGGCTGGAAGCCGGCGCTCCCGGCATCACACCCGCCACTGGAGTTGTTTCACCTGCGCGTGTTCGGGATGCTGCGGATCCATGCTGCGCAGTTCAAACTCCGCGCCATCGCGCGCGAGCGTGCAGCGCATCCAGCCGCTCGGACGGCCTTCCTTGAAAACGTAACCCGTCGGCGGCAGGTTGATGAGTTGGACGCCGCTCGCGTGCGTCTCGACGTGCCAGTTGTGCGTGTGCCCGAAAATGAAAGCCTTCACCTGCCGTTGTTGCGTGAACAATTCCTCCAACGCTGCCGAATCCTTGATACCCTCCACCAAGCCCGCCTGCCGCAAATTGTGATGCGCCACGATAATTGCCGGCTTGTCCTGTCGCGCGGCCAGCTCGCGCGCCAGCCAGTCCAGTTGCGCCGCGCCCAGTTCGCCCGGCGTGGAGTTGGTCTTGTCGAGCGAATCCAGCAAAAACCAGTTCGCGCGGTCGCTGGCAATAATTGCCGCCTGCTTTTGCGGAACCGATTTCAACCTGGTCGCGTCATGCGGAAAAGCCTGCCAGAAATTCTCCCGCTCATCATGGTTGCCGGGCAAAAGATAAATTGGCGCCAGCGTGCGGACAGGTTCTATCAATTTGCCGAACGTCGCGTAATCCTCCGGCAGGCCGGACTTGAACGCGAGGTCGCCGTTGACGATGACCGCCG
>JBEKRA010000325.1:0-3292 GCA_049519195.1 Verrucomicrobiota bacterium | reverse complement strand
ACCACGCCCGCCACGTCGCCGATGACGTAGGTGACCGGCATGAGGTTTTTGTGATAAATGCTCTTGTCAGTGATGGTGTTTTTGACCGTGACCAGCTCGCGCAACGGCACGAGCGGCGCGGCACTGCCAGCGGTCGCCGGTTCGGGCAACGCGTTGGCATCGCCGGAACGAACGCGCAGCGCGAGCAATTCTTCCGGGTTGCTGCGGCTGGCGAGCGGCAGTTGCAGGACGATGTTCACGTCCTCCTTCTCGCGCGGGACGTGCAGCAAATCCACCGACTCGCCGCCCACGGCGATTTTGAGCGTCTGCGAAATTGTCTCCGCGCTGATGCCGTTCAACGCCGCCTTTTCCTTGTCTATCACAAATTCCACCTTCGGCTGGTCTGCCTCAATATACCAGTCCGTGTCCACGACGCCGGGCGTGCTGTGAAAAATATCAATCACCTTTTGCGCCAGCTTCAAACGGTTTTCTTCGGTTGGCCCGTAAATTTCGGCAACCAAAGTTTGCAGCACCGGCGGGCCGGGCGGCACTTCGGCCACGGCGGCGCGCGCGCCGAATTTCGCGGCAATCTCCGCCACGCGCGGACGCACGCGCCTGGCGATGTCATGGCTTTGCGCCTTGCGTTTATTTTTGGGAACGAGATTAATCTGCAAATCCGCCACGTTCGCGCCGCGCCGCATGAAGTAGTGGCGCACGAGGCCGTTGAAATTGAACGGCGACGCGACACCCGCATAAATCTCGTAATCCGTCACCTCCGGTTCAGTGCGCACGGCGGCGGCGATTTCGCGCGCGGCCTGCGCGGTGCGTTCGAGCGAACTGCCTTCCGGCATGTTCAGGATGATCTGGAATTCGCTCTTGTTGTCGAACGGCAGCATTTTCACCTTCACCCAGCCGACATAGACCAGCGCCATTGAGACGAGCAGCAGCCCGACGAGCGCCGCGAGAAATTGATGACGCCGTTTCGCGCTGGCAATCAGCGGCGTCATCAGCCCGCGATACATCCGGCCAAAGAAATTTTCATTGGCCGCCTCACGATCCGGCGCAAGGTTGTTTGGAGAATAAATTTTCCTCCGCCATTGCAAAATGCGGACGGCCGCCCACGGCGTGACGATGAAGGAAATCGCCAGCGAGAAAGCCATTGCCGCGCTCGCGCCAATCGGAATCGGCCGCATATACGGCCCCATCAGCCCGCCAACGAACGCCATCGGCAGCACGGCGGCAATCACCGCAAAAGTAGCGAGAATGGTGGGATTGCCGACTTCGCCCACGGCTTCGATGGCAATGGCAGCGCGGCTGCGGTCTTTGTTTTGCGGCAGAAGAAAATGGCGGACGATGTTTTCCACCACGACAATCGCGTCGTCCACGAGGATGCCGATGGAAAAAATCAGCGCGAACAGCGTGATGCGGTTCAAAGTGAAGCCGTAGAGATAAAACACCAGCAGCGTCAGCGCGAGCGTCGCGGGAATCGCCAGCATCACGATGAGCGACTCGCGCCAGCCCAGCGCCAGCAGGATGAGGAACGACACGCTCACCACGGCAATGAGCATGTGCCAGAGCAGTTCGTTTGATTTATCCTCCGCCGTCACGCCGTAGTTGCGCGTGACGGTGACCTGGACATCGGCTGGGAGGATATAGCCCTTGAGCGTGTCCACTTTCTTCAAAACCTGCCGCGCAACGGAAATGGCATTCGCGCCGGGCCGCTTGGCGATGGAAAGCGTGACGGCAGGTTCGTCGTCGGAAATTTTATTCGCCGCACCGGAACCGAAGAACACATACTGACCCGGTTCTTCCGCGCCATCCGCGATGTCCGCCACGTCGCGCAGATAAGCCGGCTTGCCGGAATAAACTCCCACCACCACGTTGCCCACGTCCTCGGCGGTCTGCAAAAACGCGCCGGTTTCCACGATGACTTCGTGATTGTCGCTGGTCAGGCTGCCGGCGGAATACTGTTTGTTCGCCTGATGCAACATTGGCACCAGACCGGCGGGCGAAAGATTGCGCGCCGCCAGACGCACTGGATCAAGCAGCACGCGCACTTGCCGCTGTGCGCCGCCGATGATTGTCGTTTCTGCAACCAGCGGCACTTGCTTCACCGCATCGTCCACCTGTGCGACGAGACGCCGCAGCATGAGATGATCGTAACGCGCGCTGTGAAACGTCAGCGCGAGGATTGGCACGTCGTCAATGGTTCGCGCTTTGATCAGCGGCGTGGAAACGCCATGCGGAATGCGGTCGAAATTCTGCTGCATTTTCTGGTTCAGCTTCACCAGGCTGCTTTCCATGTTCTCGCCGACCTTGAACCGCACGATGACCGTCGCCTGGCCCTCGCTGGAAGTGGAGTAGATGTATTCGATGCCGGGAATTTCCCAGAGCAGCTTTTCCATCGGGCGCGTCGCGCGTTCCTCGACTTCCTTCGCACGAAAGCCCGGCATGGAAACCAGCACGTCCACCATCGGCACTTTGATTTGCGGCTCCTCCTCGCGCGGCAACACCACCACGGCAAACACGCCCAGCAGCAGGGACGCGATGACGATCAGCAGCGTCAGCTTGGAATCAATGAATGACTGCGCAATGCGCCCGGCGATGCCCAAATGCGCGCCGTATGAATTTTTGTTGCCGGCTTTCACGGTTTGATCGTCACAGGTTGCCCGTCCGTCAACGCCGCCGCGCCATCAGTCACGACTTGTTCGCCGGAATTCAGTCCCGATACCAATTCAACTTCGTCATCCACGCGGCTTCCGGTTTTGACGAGGCGCATTTGCGCGTGGCTGTTGGCGACAACGAAGACCAATTCCATTTGTCCGCGTTGAATCACGGCGGCAGCAGGAACGCGAATCGCGCTCGCCTCTCCAACCGGCACGGCGACGCGACCAAATTGACCGGAACGCAAACCCGTCGCGCCCGGCAAATCCAGTTTCACCAGATAGGTCCGGCTGTTTGCATCGGCAGTGGGCGACATTTCGGCGATGGTGCCGGTAATATCATTGGTGACGGCGGCGATGTGCACGGCGAGTTTGTCGCCAAGTTTCACATTGCCGATCAGCGCCTCCGGCACATCAGCTTCGAGTCGCAGCGTATCGGGATTTTCCATTTGCAGAAGCGGCTTGCCCGGTGCAGCGAGATCGCCCACGTCGGCCAGCTTGCGCGTGATTACGCCATCGAATGGGGCAACGATCAAGGTGTAGCCCAGCATGGTCTTGGCCTCGGCCTCGGCGGCGGCGGCGATGCGAAACTTGGATTGCGTGCTGTCAAATTCCGACTGCGACAGGATTTTCTGCTGGATCAAATCGGT
>JBEKRA010000324.1:0-3316 GCA_049519195.1 Verrucomicrobiota bacterium | reverse complement strand
GGCGAAGTTTGCGTGCGACAGGCAAATGACCGCGCCGCGAAAACCTCCGTCGCGCACGAGCAGGTTCGAGCCACGCCCGATCACAAAGAACGGCACGCCGCGCACACCGCAAAATTTCACTACGGCGGCCAAATCACTTTCCGACACCGGCTCGACATAAACATCCGCCGGCCCGCCGACGCGCAACGTCGTGTGCTTCGCGAGCGATTCGTCGCGGCGGATGACCGTCGCGGGCGAAACGCGGACGGCGATTTCATCCGCAAAATCGCTTTTGTTTTGCGTCGGCATTTCCAAAATGGTTTCGGCGGCGGTCATGCTGCGGAAAGGTGCCGCCGCTCCGCAGCATCGGAGCGCGGACGGCTCGTCCGCGATTCGCTGTGCGGCGATAAACACGCGGATAAGCTGTCCGCGCTCCTGAAAATCGCGCTCAAAATGTTTTCAGCAATTTGTTCCGCCGCCTTCGGCGCGTGCCATTGCGCCAGGGCAGACTGCATTTTCGAACGCGTGGCTTCGTTTTCAACCAACTCGGTCAAAATGGCCGCGACTTTTTCCGGCGTGGAATTTTTTTGTTCGAGCACTTTCGCCGCGCCGTTTTTTTCAAACGCGCTGGCGTTGAAAAACTGGTGGTTGTCCGCCGCCGCCGGAAACGGCACCAGCAATGCGGGCAACCGCATTGCGGCGATTTCCGCCAGCGAGGACGCACCGGCGCGACTCACGGCAACCGTCGCCGCGCCGAGCGCCAAATCCATTTCTGCGAGGAACGGTTTGACGACGGCCTTGATTCCGTGCGCGGCGTAGGCGGCTTTCACCTTCTCAAAATCTTTCGCGCCGGTGAGATGGAGCCATTGCCAGCTTTTCGCTGCGAGCAACGGCAACGCTGACAAAACCATTTCGTTGAGGCCGCTCGCACCCTGGCTGCCGCCAACGACCAGAATCGTCGGAAGATTCGGATCGAGGCCGAGAGCGCCCCGGCATCTCGCCATTCTGGTGGGGCGAGCGTCCTCGCGAGCCGGCTCGTCAGTAGCCTCGCCCCACCGAAATTGCGGGCGCACCGGTGTGCCGGTCGTCACAACCTTGCGCGTCTTCAATCGCGCGGCAGCTCCGGGAAAGCCGACAAATGCCTCGTCCACAAAACGCGAAAGCAAACGGTTGGCGCGGCCGGGAATGGTATTGGACTCGTGCAAAAATGTTTTTACGCCCAGATCCTTTGCGACAAAAACCGGCGGCGCGCTGGTGAATCCGCCCATGGCCAGCACGGCGTCGGGCCGGCGCTTGCGGAAATATTTCCGCGCGGTGAACAGGGATTTGACAAAGCTGGCGGCGAAGGAGAAATAATTCCGGTTTTGCAGCCCGACCGCCGGCAGCGTCAAGATTTCCATGCCGGATGCAACTTTCACAGCCTGCTGGTCAATGTCCTTGGGCGAGATCAGCAGCGCGACATCGCAGCCGCGCTGTTTCAATTGCTCCGCGACGGCGAGTCCCGGAAAGAGATGCCCGCCCGTTCCGCCGCAGGCGATGGCGACGAAGGGCGTGTTGGTTTCCGGGGTGGTCATGTTGCCCTGGCGGCGAACGGGTTGTCGCCGGTTTCGATGACCGGCTCGGAAACTTTTTCGCGCACGGGCGCGTGGCGGGCGACGCTGAACAAAATGCCGACGCCGATCAGCATCGAGACCAGGCTTGAGCCGCCGGAACTGATGAACGGCAGCGCGAGGCCCTTGTTCGGCAGAACGCTGGTGACGACGCCGATGTTGATGGCGGCCTGCAGCGAAATCAAAAAGGTGACGCCCGACGCAAGCAGGCAGCCGAAATTGTCGCGGGAGTTGAGCGCGATGAAGATGCCGCAAACGACGATTAGCAAAAATGCGGCAACGATGAACATCGTCGCGATCAATCCCAATTCCTCGCCGATGATTGCAAAAATAAAATCGCTGGGGCTTTCAGAAACATAACCCAGCTTCTGCAATCCGTTGCCGAGGCCAAGCCCAGTCACGCCGCCCGAACCGATGGCGATCATGCCATGTTGCGCCTGAAACGCGGCGCCGTTCAAATGTTGCTGCGGGTGCAGCCACGCTGCGATGCGGTTCAGACGCATCGGATCGTGCAAAATGGAAACGGCCAGGGCCGCCGCGCCGCCGAGCGCGGGCAGCAGCAGATGTGGCAGGCGGACGCCCGCGACCAGAAGCATCATGCCGCTGACGACGGCTAGAAGAATTGTCGTGCCGCGGTCGGGTTCGACAAAAATCAAACCGAGCGCCGCCGCGATGATGATTCCGGGGAGAATAATCCCGCGATTGAACGTGTCCATTTTCCGCTGCGAACGGTCGCAATACCACGCGAGCACGATGATGAGCGCGATCTTGACCAGTTCGGACGGCTGGAAAGTCAGGCCGTGCGATCCGATCCAGCGGTGCGCGCCGTTGAGTTTCATCCCGAAATGCGGGACGAAGACCGAAGCCGCCAGAACCAGCGCGCCGATGAAAACCGGCCACGCGAGTTTTTTGAGCAGCGCGTAATCGAGAATCGCCGTCACCGCGCACGCGACGGAGCCGAGCGCGACCCAGATCAGTTGCATCTGGAGCAGGTGCGCGCCGACTTCGATGTGCGTGCGCGAGTTGACAAGCCCCGTGCTCGCGCTGTAGATCATCACCAGCCCCAGCGCCAGCAGGGCGGCGACACAAAACGCCAGAGTTGTGACGGCGACTTTCATTTCAACGTCTCAAAGCCAGCCGCTGTTTTGTTGGCGGTTACTGTCCGCCCGGCGTGCCAGCCGGCGCGGGCATTGCAACCGGCGCAACGGCGGGCGCGGCAGCGGGCGCGGGCGCCGCAACCGGAGCCAGCGCGGGCGCAGGAGCCGCGGCTTCAGCCTTCGCCGCAATCTTCAGCTTCTGGCCGACCTTGATTTTGGTCGTGGACAGATTGTTTGCGGTTTCAATCGCCTTGACGGTTGTGCCATGCGACTTGGCAATCTTCGTCAGCGTGTCGCCGGATTTGACGACGTAAGTTTCCCCGCCTCCGGTTGAACTGCCGGTCGTTTCAGTTCCCGCCGGAGTTCCGGCTGCTGCCGGAGCAGCCACGCCGCCGGCGGGGATGGTGAGTTTCTGGCCGATTTTCAGCTTGGTCGGCTGGACGTTCGGATTAGCCGCCTGAAGCGCCTTGAGCGAGACATGATTGTTCTTGGCAATCTTGGCGAGCGAGTCGCCTTTGACAATGGTGTATTCAGATCCAGTGGCCTCCGGCACGACGGGCGCGACGACCGGCGGGTTGGTTGGCAGCACCACTGGCGGATTGGTGGGTTCGACCGGCGGCGGATTGGTTG
>JBEKRA010000323.1:0-3336 GCA_049519195.1 Verrucomicrobiota bacterium | reverse complement strand
CTTGGCCCCGGCGATGGCGGCGCGCAAATTGTCGGGGTGGACTTCAAACGCGAGATAGCGCCAGTTCAGGCCGAGCTTGGCGAACGCGGCGTTGTGCATCGCGGGCGACGCGGAGTGCCGGATGGGAAAGCCATAGACCGCACACAGGCGCGTCGAGGCGTTGATGACGGGTTGAACCGGATCGGACATGCGGCATTTATACGCAGGCGACGCGCCGGATTAAAGCGCAAAGTCCCGGTTTAGAGCAAAAATAAGGCTACAGTTCTGACCAGATTGCGGTAAGAGCTAGAGGTTAACTAAAAATTTAACAAGGCTGATACCCGATGCTGGCGGAGATTTTAGGTTTTGGTTGGCTTTACCAATTGGTGGTGATTTCGTAGGCTATATTCAGCACTTCCCCCTCCGGTCTAATCATGGTGATATAATTCGTCTTCCGAATTGGCAAATCTCTGATGCTGATTTCCTCAACTATTGATACTGATGCAACTGTGTTGGTATCAAGCGCGTCAATATTTGTGCCGCCGAAAAGCATCTGCCGCCTTGAGGCCATGCCGAAAAATTGAACATCATATTTTTCCGGCTCGCGCCTCAAGGGAAACGATTCTCCGCAGTCCAATCTGTTGGTAATACCCGAAAAGAATAGCCAACTATGGGGAACGCTATACGGCTGGCCGCTGACTATGGCTTCAATTCTGAATGGAACTCGCAACGGCTGGTCTATCGGAGGGCTTAGTTGAAGATGATTTATTTTCAAATACCATTGAGGCGATGGCAACGAAGCGATCTGAACAAAATTTGTTTCTTTGACGATTTTTTCGACGGGCGGCCTGTGATGCAATGCAATTTGGTAAGATAATCTTGCGGCTGTAATTATCAGGACGACACCGACCAGCAAAAGGGCAATCCATTTTTTTAATCTCATAACCCCAATGCGTTCTGCGAGGTATTCGCGCCATGGTTTGGCTTCGGGGTATCTTTCAAAAAGAGAATCCCAAACGGTTCCCCAAAACCCACGCTTGTGCTTTTGTGAATTGTCCGGGTCGGACGACATATGTTTGAATCATCCGAAAAAGCCGAGAGCCTGTCAAACTCACCGTCGTTGAATCCGACATCTCTCTTTCTTAAACGCTGACAAGTTCCTCAACTGTCGAAAACGCGCGTCGTTATTGGCAAATCACACGAAAGCAAAATTTTGGCGTATGTCCCCATAACTGGTGACATGACGATTTCCGGGCTTGGTGTATTATATCGGCAGTGGTGTTGAGCAGTTCTCGAAAGTTTTGTGTGTAGTGTGTAAGAAGAGGCCGGACCCGGTGTCCGGCCTTTGTCTTTTTTACGGTGAAGATGCCGCTTCCAAATCGTGCAACGCCGGCCCCGCGACCTCGCCAAGGTGATTTCCCGCCAGATACAAAACCACCGCAAACCCCGCCAGCGCCACCAGCAGAACGGCGAACGCCCGGAAATGACGCGCCTCCAGCTTCTCCAGCGAGCGCCCGAAGGCAAACAGGCCGAACAGCGCCGACACCACAATCACCGCGTCCACGCTCGCGCGCTGCCAGTAGCTGCCGCCCAGATGCAGCCACATCCCGAATTCATCGAACGTCAGCCCCATCGCCACGCCATAAAGCAGCGCGGTGATTTCCGCCGCCCGGCCCGTGGGCCGCCGGAACACGCTGTAACCGCACACCGCCGCCATCAGGAAGATGCCGTAATTCAGGTGATGGACATGCGTGCCGCCCATGAAGAAATAAAGATTTGGCATCTCCCCGGCCATGATGAGAAACACAAACACCCGCGCCAGCACAAACGTGACGATGAAAGCGAACAACGCCCGGCGCGCCAGCCGGTGGACGGTTTCGCGGTGGATGTGATTTTCCGGATTCATTTCAATCGTGCATTTGATTTTTCATACACCCGGCGACGGTGACAAGCCAGCGTTTTCCGATTTTGTTGGAGTTCACGCTTCAGCGTGTCCGCCGCGACCGGACAAGCTAAAGCTTGAACTCCAACCACCGATGCCACGCCAAAATTGTTGGACAGCCACTTCCTTGAAGGGCGCCAAAACTTTCCTCTTTCATTGCCCCGCGCGCCGGGCTGATTAAACTGTCCGCCAGTGGCCAACGACAACGTCCGCAAATTTCTTGATTCCGCCGGCTGGGGCGACGCCGCCCGTGAACCGCTCACCGGCGACGCCTCCGCGCGCAAATACGTCCGCCTCCGGAAGCCGAGCCAGACCGCAATTCTGATGGACGCCTCGCAATTGCCGGAAATAGTCGCGCCGTTTGTCAGGATTGACGCGCATCTCCGGCAACTGGGTTTCAACGCGCCGGAAATTCTTGCGCGCGACGAGCCAAACGGCCTGCTCCTGCTGGAAGATTTCGGCGACACGACCTTCGCGCAATTGCTGGATCCACCTCGTAGCAGCCGATGTAACGAGGCTCAAACTGAAATCGGCCATCGGACATCGGACATCAGCAATGAGTTGGAGCCTCCTCACGTCGGCTCCTACTATCAAGAGCAACTTTTCGCGCTCGCCACCGATGTCCTGATTGCGCTGCATCGGCATCCGCAGGCCATCCCGGAAGGTTTGCGCGTGTATTCGCCGGAAAAAATGCTGGAGGACATCGGGCTGTTTCTGGACTGGCGCACGCCGGGCATTTCCGAAACCGGTCGGGCCGAATTCAGGAAAGCCTGGCGCGAAGTGCTGCCGACCGCGCACGCGGCGCCGGCATCGCTACTGCTGCGCGATTATCACGCCGCCAACCTGATGCTGCTGCCCGACCGCGACGGCATCCGGCGCGCCGGGCTGCTGGATTTTCAGGACGCCTACCAAGGCCCGGTCACCTACGACCTCGTGTCGCTGCTCGAAGACGCGCGCCGCGACGTGCCGGAGGATTTGCGAAAAAAAATGACCGCCCGCTATCTCGCGCAATTCCCGACGCTGGATCGCGACGCATTTGAAACGTCAATGGCCATTCTCGCGGCGCTGCGGCACACGCGCGTGCTGGCCATTTTTGAAAAGTTGAGCCGGCACGAGGGCCGGCACGATTACAAAACGCTCCATTCGCCGCGGGTCGAACGCCTGTTGCAAACCGCCCTGCGCCATCCCATTCTGGCCGGAGTGAAACGCTGGTTTGAGGAATATGCGAAATGAAAAACATTCAACACTCAACATTCAACATCCAACCTCGAACGAATCATGCTGACGAGTCCATTGGACGTTCGATGTTGAATGTTGAATGTTCGATGTTCCCAATTCAAAATGACTAAAATCAAAACCGCCATGGTGCTGGCCGCCGGTTACGGCACGCGGCTCAAGCCGCTCACCGACCGCGT
>JBEKRA010000322.1:0-3340 GCA_049519195.1 Verrucomicrobiota bacterium | reverse complement strand
GCAATGGTTCAAGTTCGACGAGCTTGCCCCCCTTATCGTCGCCATCGCGCCGCGCATGCGGTCGGCAACGCAATGGGGCGCCGCCGATAGACTGTTTACGTGGCGATATATTCGCTAAAGCAGGAGCGCGGCCGAACAGCTATTAACTTGATGCTAATCTCGGCTAAAAGGGGCCCGCTGGGGGAGCTGCCTTGCGTGCCGAGGGGATGATTTGCGGTCGCCATGTTGATCACCAATTTCCGGCTGAAATACGTGCTCTACAAGATCGTCTGCGGCGCGTACCAGCTTGCCGATACCGGGCGGATTCATCCGGCCCGCGAGCGCGCCAAGCGTGCGCTGCAAAGGACCGTCGATTACATCGAACGCGAGATGCCAGAGGCACTCGGGCTCGACAGCCAGCGCGACGCGATCGATTATTCTTTGCAGGCCGTCGCTGCCGATGGCCACTACATGGAATTCGGCGTCTTCACCGGCGGCACCATCCGCTACATCGCGCGCTGTATCGGCAATAAAATCATCCACGGCTTCGACAGTTTCGAAGGATCTCCCGAGGCCTGGTCCGGCTATAACCTGGGCGCCAAGACGTTCGACACCAAGGGCCGGCTGCCGCGCGTGCCGAAAAACGTGCTGTTGCACCGCGGCCTGTTCGACGCGAGCCTGCCGCAATGGCTCGCCGACAATCCCGGCCCGGTTGCTTTCATTCACGTCGATTGCAATATCTACAGTTCAACCAAAACCATTCTCGATCTCCTCGCGCCGCGTTTAGCGGGCGGAAGTGTGATCCTGTTCGACGAATATTTCAATTTTCCGAACTGGGAACAGCACGAATTCAAGGCATTCCAGGAATTCGTCGCCGAGCGCCGCGTGCAGTACACCTATCTAGCGTTCGCCCGCCAGCAGGTCGCGGTGCGCATCGATTCGATCGAGGCCGTGAGTACATGAATCAGCCGCGGCACTCTGATGCTGAAGTGGCAATGACCCCGGCGGCAGCGGAACTTCACACCGCCGCAAGCGTCCTTGCGCCAGGCAGTGACTGTCCCATCGATCTTACGGTATTCGTGTCGTGCTACAACGAAGCGCCGTACATCATCAGAACGCTGGACACGCTTCGTGGCGCGTTGGCTGAACTGAAGTTCAGTTATGAGATCATCGTGATCGATGATTGCTCAAAGGACGGTTCCGCCGATCTCGTGGAGGACTATATCCGCGCCAATGCTACGGAGCGTCTTCTGCTGCGTCGAAACAAAGTCAACATCGGTTGGGCGCAAAACTATATCGACGGCGCTTTTATCGGCAGCGGAAAATACTATCGCATCGTCTGTGGCGATGCGTCCGAGCCGAAGAGTACGATGATCAAGGTCTTCCAGGAGATTGGAACGGCCGACATCATCATTCCTTATTACGTGACCAATGAGGGCCGCAGCTGGCAACGCGGATTTTTGTCGAGCGCGTATGTGACTCTCGTCAATCTGATCAGCGGATTCCGTCTGAAATATTACAACGGGCTGCCGGTGCATTTGCGGTACAACGTGATGCGCTGGCACTCGAATACGCGGGGATTCGGCTTTCAGGCGGACATCCTTTGCCTGCTGCTCGAACAGGGCTTCACCTTCAAGGAGGTGCCGGTCTTCGCCGTGGAGCAAAAGGGCGGCAAATCGACGGCGCTGACCTTCAAGAACGTGCTGTCCATCGCGCACACGCTGTTCGACATCGGCATTCGCCGTATCGCCAACCTGGTCTACCGGCGGCGATGATGTTGCGTTCCGCCAGGCCGCTGACATTCGTCGGCAATCTCGCAGCGTTCACGATCTGCGCCGCGTTGGCATTTGCCCGAAATGTTCACGCGCTCTTCTATCATTATGACGGCTCCTACATGCTGGTGGACGGCCGCAATCAATTGAAATACGGGCAACCGATTTTCGAGTTTTCCAACAATTTCCTGCAATCCATCGGCAACATTCAGTTCCTGCAAAATGCCAAGTTGTTGTTTTTCTTTTGGCCGATCGGTTGGTTCGGCGATTCGCTACCCGGCGAAGTCGGCGCTTACCTGATCGTCGCCGCAATAGTGTTTGTCTCGGCCTACGCCCTGGCGCGGCTATTGGCGCAATCGGACGCTGTCGCGCTCGCGGCGGGTTGGATCTTGGGCTTTGTGACCACCGCGTTTGTGCCGCGGCTGTATTTTTATGAGATCCTCAATATCGTGCCATATTATGTGGTCATCGTTGCCGCGCCTGTCGTCACGTTTTGGCTCCTGGGTCTCGCCGGCCGGTCGCCGCGCCGGTTTCTGGCTGACGCCGGCGTTACAATAGGTCTGATCGCCCTGGCATTTTATCTTCTGGCCGCGGCTCCTATCCTTCTGCCGATGGTTGCGCTGGGAACTCTGCCCTATGTCGTGTTGGCTTTTGTCCTTGCCGAGAGCCGGTCGGAATTGTGGCGCAAGACGGCGGTGTTGGCCGCGGCATTGGTCGTCATGACGGCACTGCGGTGGCCTTGGTATGTGCTTGGCCTGTTTTTGGACACCGCGCCGAATTTCTTCCCTAAGGATTTCTCGGCCAGCTATAACCAGGCAGTTGGTGCCTCGATTTTTTTTCAAAAGGATCAATTTGGTTGGGCGGGCCCACTTCTAGTGGCGTTTTCCGCTGTCGGCGCGATTCTATCCCTGCGAAGCGGGAGCTTTAAGCTGCGCGCTGCGGCATGGCTCGTGCTGGCGCTTATTGCAACCTTCATCGGATCCGCGGTTGCCGTCACGACGATTCGACATTGGATATTGCCGCCGCCGGTTTATTTCGAGATCGCGGTATGGCCCCTGTACGGACTTTTTTGCGCCGTCACATTGGTGCGGGTTGCCCGCGTCATCGCCGAGCGACTGACGCACGCCAAGCTCGGAAGCGGCCGCCTGATCCGTCCGCGGGTCTTCCTGCTGGGCGCAGCTTTTGGGTTCGCGGCCATACTTGTTCTTCACAAACGTCCAACTGCGATCGGCTATCCATTTCCGCCACGGCTGTCGCCGGTTGTCGCGATGCTCAAGGCAAATATTGCGCTCGATCCCGCCGCCAATTTCAACGGGCGGGTCTCGACAATCATGCCGATCAAAATCGACGGCGATCTTGATCCGTGGATGCAGCAACTCTTGGCCTCTGCCGATTGGGCGCGACAGGGCGGCAATGACGAGATGACTCTTGGGCTATGGTATTACCGCATTCCCACTTTGTTTGAATATAACCAGTTCACATCGCCGGCGTTTCACGCCTTGGTCAAACGGGCGCTGCAGCGGCCGCCGGTCGCTCACGTGCGCAATATTACCGTGCTAACCTATCCGAACGCGCCGGTCCTGAAACTG
>JBEKRA010000321.1:0-3341 GCA_049519195.1 Verrucomicrobiota bacterium | reverse complement strand
TGGTCATCCACCTTATTCATGCACACCGGCGGGAAAAAGGGGACAACTATTTTATTTTACGCGCGTCAACTTGGTCGGCGTGTGGCCGCCGCCTTGAATCCATTCGCCGGACATTTCACGGCCATTACGCAACTCGCCTTGGAACATGCCGTAGCCCGCCATCGGCATCAGCTTCACCGTGGCACCGTCATAACTGACCGAGGTCGGCTGGCGAATCGCTTTCTGATCGGGACAGTAAAAGTCGGCACGGATGGTCCCATCAGACGGATCGGCGATTTTGATTTCAAACCGGATCGCGTTTTTGCCGCTGCCAATCCATCCCTGCCACAGGCCTTGTAGATTTGACCCGGCGCGCGGCGCGAATTCGTCATCCGTCAACGGTTCGGGAACCGGCGGCGGATTGTCAGTGCGCGTGAACACCAAAGATCCGCTGCCCCCTTTGCCTTCCTTCCACCGCCCGGAAATTTTCGTTCCCGCAAGATTTACGGTGCCGTCGAACGAATCCGGAATGTCGGTGACTTCCGCGTGGATGTGGCGGTGTTTGTATGTGAAACCGTTGACCGGCACGTCTTTGTAACCCCGGTCAACGTCATCGCCAGTCACCTGATAATTGCCGTTCACCTTGGTGATTTTCAAAAGCAGCCGTGTCTTGGGCGATTCGCCCGCCTGAACACCCGATCCGCCAAGCAACTCCGTGGCCACCCAGGTGCCTTCAATCTCCGGTGATGGCAACAACGCGTCCACCAGAGCCACCGTTGTGCCGATGCCCACAATCGCCGCCACACCGGCAACGACTGCCGTTTTTGCTTTTGTCCATGCCATAATTTTCAATGCTCCTTTGATGAGGGTTAAGGTTGAACTGCTGACGGCGGTCCCTTTTGCAGAGACCGCCATGACGGATGCCGCCAAATGGGCCGGCGCACCGTGAACGGAATGGATCGAGAGCGCGCCGGTCAACGCGCCGCCGGAGACCGCCACGCCGCGCTTGAGAAACCAGGCGCGCAGTTTCTCCACCGCGCGGTTCAGGCGTTTTTGCGCGGCGGATTCGTGAACATTCAACGCGGCGGCGATTTCCCGCGCGCTTTTGTTTTGAAAAAACCGGAGCACGACGGCGTTGCGGTCCGCCTTGCCCAACTGGCCGATCGCCTCGTCAAGGAGGGGCGCGAGTTGTTCCCAGGCGGGGTCGGCGGTGGATTCTTGAAGTTTTGATTGCACGTAGGCCTCCTGTTCACGGCGCTGTCGGCGCAGTTCGCCCCGCAGAAAACTGGCCGAGGCGAAACGCGCGGTTTCGTGGAGCCACCCGGGCAGGACCGTGTCCGGACGCAAGCGGGCGGCTTTGCGGGCGAGGATGAGAAAGACGGCCTGCGTTATCTCCTCGGCCTGGGCGGAATTGCCGACCTGCCGAAGCGCAACCGAGTAAACCAGGCTGACGTGCCGGCGGACCAGCGTCTCAAAGGCCGGTTCGGAATTCGCGGTGGCGTATTCCCGCAGCAAGGCCATGTCATTCGCATCGGGCATCTACCTATTTATTACCGCCCAAAGCTAATTCGGACATTCTTTTTTCGGGATCAATTTGAGGCGCGTTCGACCACGAGCATTTCGACGGGCATGTTGGTGGGAACCAATTCAAGGCCAAGCTGGTCGAGGACGACTCGTCTCGTGGTATCTTCAACCGTTTCGCCCGGAAGCTTATTCCAGCGCAGGTTCAGGGCAATGCGATTGGTCAAGCCGGTTTGGTCGAGCACTGGTATTTGGAGATGGCCTTCGAGTTCTTGCGCCAGCCAGTTGAGCGGGAAATTTTTTGAATTTAGCCCTTCGATGCTGGATTGAATCGGCGGTCCATAATCCGGATCGTATTGGACAATTTTCCGAAGTCCAGCAGCACCGGGATTTCTTACCTTCAGCAACAACACGCCGCGCTCCTGCGTCTCCCGATGGGCCACAAAACCAAACTGCCTTTTGATTTTATCCCGCATCGCCTGCCTGAGTTCGTCTTGCCAGTTGTAATTCCGGTTTTTCCCAATCCGCCAGCGACGGCACGGTGACTTCCGCGTGTTTCGAGCAGCCACCGCATCCTGCTGCTCGCGGGCGCGCGAGTTTCGCTTTTCACAAGCAGAACCAGGGCAACGCCGTGATCTGGTCATGCAGTTGCAGCGGTCGCGGGCAGCGGCAAATCACATAGCCATGCTTCGCCTCTTTTTTCTTTTCTCGCAGGAACGGCAGCAGATGCCGCGCATCGCTCAAGGTTGGATGCTCCGTCCATTTCACTTCGATGGGAGTCAGGCCGCCGCCGTGTTCGACAATGAAGTCCACTTCCGCGCCATCGCGGGTGCGTTGATGATATAACTTTCCTTCGCCGAGATATTGCAGGCGCTGCCATAACTCGATGCCCACCCATTGTTCAAAAATCGGTCCCGGATTCGCTTTCACTGTCTCGCTGGATGGAACCAGTCCCGCCGCCGCGTGCCGCACACCCAGATCGAAAAATAAAAATTTCGGCGTCAAGAGCAGGTTCTTGCGCGGGCTTTTGGAATACGCTGGAATCCGTATGCCCACGAACATGTCTTCCAACAGTTGATAATAACCCTTCACCGTCGGTTGTGAGATGCCTGCCTCCTGCGAGATGTTCGAATAGTTCAGTATCTGTCCCGACTCGATGGCCGCCAATTGCAGGAAGCGCACGAACGCGCCCCAATCTTTCACCAATGCCTCGCGGCGGATTTCCTCCTCCAGATGCACAAACGCGTATGCCTTGAGCAACTCCCGCCGGTCCTGCTTGTCCGCCGTCACGATGCCGGGCAGCGCGCCATACGTCAGTCGTGTCAGCAAATCCCACCCGGGAAATGGATTTTTTGCGGATTTTCCGTCGCGCCACGGAAATGGCAGCGGCGAGGTCGCGTGCGGAATTTTAGCCTCCTTTGCCGGATGCTCGGCCAGCGTCAGCGGATACAGGTGATGCACCAGGCTGCGGCCCGGCAGCAGGTTCGCCCCGGTCAACCGCAGCTTTCTGGCCGAGCTGCCGCACAGCACAAAGCGCCACCGCGTTTTGTCCGCGTCGTAAAGCGCCTGCACGGCATCAAAGATGGAAGGCACGGATTGCGCCTCGTCCACGAAGACGAACTGTCCTTTTTTATTCGTCGGCAGGCTGCGGCAGGCTTGTGCAAACTCGCCAGGATTTCCCAAATAACGCGAGCGCTCCTGTGGATCCGCCAGATTGAATCGGAGTGAATCGTCGGGAATCAATCCGTTGAGCAAGGTGGATTTGCCCGTCTGCCGCGCCCCAAAAAGGAGGTGGACATAGGGCCGGCTTAACTTCGACTGCATTTCACTGGCATACCATC
>JBEKRA010000320.1:0-3349 GCA_049519195.1 Verrucomicrobiota bacterium | reverse complement strand
GTGTAAGGAATCACCTTTTTCAGCCGCGCCAGAAATCCCTCGCCCAGCTCCTGCCGCCAGAACGATTGCAGGTTCCGGTTCCACAAGAGCGCGAACAGCATCTTCTCCTCGAAAATTGGTTTTGGCGGCGGCGTCAGGCGGATTTTCTTTTCCGCCGCCAGTTCAAATATTTGTTTTGAATTTGCCACGTTCGGCAAATCGAACAGCTCGAAGAAGCGGTAAACCGCGTCGCCCCCGGCAAAGCCGTTGAATGTTGAATGTTGAATGTTGAATGTTGAATGTTTCCGTTGATTCAACTGCTCCGCAAGCCACGCCATCTCCGGTTTGTAAGTTGCGGCTTCTTCCGACACGATGATGTGAATCTGTTTCGCATCGCCAAAAATACTTTCAAACCCGCGAATCATGCCATCCGCGCCGCCGAGCAACGTAGGACAGGCGTCGCGCCTGTCTCCATCATGGTTTTCAGTAGTTTGAGACAGGCGCGATGCCTGTCCTACGGCGGAATATGTTTTCCCCAGCCACGCCGTCAGCCCGATGCCGCCGGGCACGGAATCCAGTTCCGTGATGCTGAAACCGGTTTCCGTCAGCAAAATGTCCGGGCGAATCACGCGCGGCACATCGTTTTTGAAAGCTGCCAAACGCTGGAGCTCAATCAGTCCGGCGGGTTTGCCTTGATCGAGCCAGCGCGCGATCCATTCCGGCTGTTTGCCCTCGACGCTCTTGCGGTAGAGCAGATTGACCGCGCTATAAAATTGCAGCAAGACGCGCCCCAGCGACTCGATTTCCTCCACCAAGTTTTCGTCGAGCGCGAAAGGCTCCGGTGAAATGCGCCAGTCAAGCCCGGCAAACAAGCCGCCCGGCGGGATCTGTTCACGAACTAAGCGCGCCTTGTCAGCCGTTGAGTTCACGGGAAATAATCAAGCCCGATCAAGTCCGCACCTGCCCGCTGCCGAGGCCAATCCATTTGTAGCTGGTCAATTCCTCCAGCCCCATCGGGCCGCGCGCGCCGATTTTGTCGGTGCTGATGCCGATTTCCGCGCCCATGCCGAACTCGCCGCCGTCGGTGAACCGCGTGCTCGCGTTCCAATACACCGTAGCCGAATCCACCTCGGCGAGGAACTGCTTTGCGTGCACCTCGTTCTTCGTCACGATGCTGTCCGAATGCGCCGAGCCGTAGTAATTGATGTGGTCAATCGCCGCTTTCACGCCGTCCACCACGCGGACATTCAGGATGTAGTCGTTGTATTCCGTGAAATAATCCTGCTCGGCCACCGGCTTGAGTTTCGCCGATTTGAAATTTGAAACTGCCGGTTTCAAATTCGCCAGTGTCGTTTCATCCCCGCGGATCTCGACGCGCTTTTCAAAAAGTTTTTCGCCGATAACGGGCAGAAATTTTCCCGCGACGGCCTTGTCCACCAGCAGCGTTTCCATGGCGTTGCAGACGGCGGGGCGCTGGACTTTCGCGTTCATGACAATTTCCCCGGCCATTGTCAAGTCGGCGTCGGCATCCACAAAGACGTGGCAGACGCCCTTGTAATGTTTGATGACAGGAACTTTGCTGCAATCCGCCACGGCGCGAATCAATCCCTCGCCGCCGCGGGGCATGCACAGGTCAACGTATTGCGTGAGCGAGAGCAGCGCGGGAATCGCCTCGCGGTCGGTCGTTGGCACGATCTGGACGGCGTGTTCAGGAAAATGCGCCAGCGCTATTTTGCCGGCTTCAATCATCGTTTGGGCGATGATTTGATTTGAGCGCATCGCCTCCCTGCCGCCGCGCAGAATCGTGGCGTTGCCGGATTTGAAACAGAGGCTGGCGGCATCCGCCGTCACGTTCGGACGCGATTCATAAATGATGACCACGACGCCGATGGGCGTGGAAATTTTTTGGAGCTTCAGACCGTTGGGCCGGACGCGCTCGTCGAGGATTCTCCCAACCGGGTCGGGCAGGGCGGCAACTTCGCGCAGACCTTTGGCCATTCCGGCGATGCGTTTGTCGTCGAGCTTGAGCCGGTCCAGCATGGCCGGTGAAAGGCCGCTCTTTGCCGCGGCTTCCATGTCGAGCGCGTTGGCTTGTTTGAGCGCCGCGGCGTTGTGCTCCAACGCCGTTGCCATCGCAAGCAGACAGGCGTTCTTCTCCGCCGTTGTCAGCTTCGCGAGTTCGCGTGATGCCGACTTGGCCTGCCGGGCCAGCCGCGTCATTTGTTCCGTCAAAGTCATGCAGGGAGAAGGTAAGCCAAAAAGCCGGACTGAAAAGCGCGAAGTTGCAGGATTTCCGGACGCCGGATTGCCTGCCTGCCGCCCGGCGACCTGATTTTCCACGGCAATTTTTACAAACTGGTTGCCAAAAAAGGGAGAGCTTGTTTCCGGGTTTGGTTGAATAGTCGCAGCAAGATTATGGGGGATTGTGGTTCTTTCTCATTCAAAGCAGGTTGGGAAACTGGATCGGGCTGATTCCGAACGGCGGGTGTTGTCCGGACAGTTCCAGGCGTGATGACGGCCAATTTGGTTTCCCGCAATTTGATTTGATTCGGGCGGACAGTCGTTTCTTCAGCGGGATTCTTCATCCCCACCTCCTTGGCGACTGTCGCCCGAATCTTTTTTGCCCGACAATTCAACGCTCCGCAATCCAGACCAGCGTGCTGACCGGCAGCAAATCGAAAAGCGGAATCAAATCCGCGTCGGCCAGATGAATGCAACCGCATGACGCGGGTTTGCCGATGGATTTTTGGTCCGCCGTGCCGTGGATGTAAATGTAACGCGCGTTTGAATCCACGTTACCGCCGCGATTGAAGCCGGGTTCAAGTCCTTCCAGCCACAAGATGCGCGTGGTGATTTTGGCGTCCGCAAATTCCGGCTGCGAAACGTGGCCGACGGCCTTGCGCGATTTGAAAACCGTTCCCGCCGTCGCGCCCTCGCCGATTTTTTCCACGATGCGATGCAGGCCTAGCGGCGTGCGATTAGAGCCTTCCGTCTGCCCGACGCCGAAACGCGAAGTGGAGCAGGGAATTTTTTTCACGAATCTGTAATCGTTAGGAGTTCCGGCTTTAGCCGGTTCTGGCCGCCTGAATGCGGAACTCCGAACTCGCTTAAAAAGTGAAACGGTTTGCCCGGCGATGCTGGCGATGAGAGCGAATTGAGCCGGAGCAATGCCATTGTTCCGGCAGGCGTCAAAAAATTCGGGGCGTATTTTCAAAACCGAATCCATTTCCTGACAAATCAATCTTAAAAATCATCTTTGGACAAACAATAAAGCGAAAACTTGCTGAATTAGAGCGTTTTTACATGCTTTGCAGCCGCTTAATTTGCCGCAAAAGAACGCGGAGATCGCGGAATCCGTTTTTCCTTCCGC
>JBEKRA010000319.1:0-3366 GCA_049519195.1 Verrucomicrobiota bacterium | reverse complement strand
GCGGGCGCGAGCGTGCCGCTGCGATAAACCAGCCGCTGGCCTTCGTCAGGCAGGAGCTGCCATTCCGCGAGCATCACCGGCGCGGCCACGACCGGCGCGGCGATGTTCAGGCGTTTTGCATCCGGCGAACGCGCGGCAAGTTTCAAATCAATTTTCAGAACCGCGTCGGGATCCGCGTGCTGCGGCAGCGGAATGAGGTCGGATTTTCCGTCCATCACCGGCACGACAGCCGCGCCGTTGACGGTGGCCGACCACAATTCCGTTCCCTCCGGCAGCGTCACCCGGAAATTCGGATTGCCGCGGCTCTTCACGAAATACCGCGCGTCGGTGAGCGCCTGGCCTTCCTTGGAAATGTGCGTGGCGAGCGACGCCCGGTCCACCACCTGCGCCAGCGAATCGCCCTGCGCGAGCGGACTCAACGAGAGTTTCAAATTGAACGGTCGCGATGGATAGCGATACGCCGCGAGCACGGGCTGGTCGAAAAACAAACGGTATTCCGCCGGCACTTCGCCGGGCTCCAGCGGCAGCAGATCGGGCGAAACGTCCGCCGGCTTCACCTGGAATTGATACGCGCTGGTGACGATGGTGTGGCCGGACTCGGATTGCGCGTCGAGCGGGCGCGCGCCGGTGAACGCCAGCGTCTCGCCCTGCGGCTTGAACGGCCGCTCGTAAGTCGCCAGCAGCGTGTAGGCGCCCGACACCGGCGTGTGCAGTTGCACAATGAACCCATTCGCCGTTTTTTCCCAGTTGCGGATGTCCTTGCCAGCGAACTCGACGTTGAAATATTCATCCGACAACTCGACCCGGAACACCGACACGGGCGCGCCGCTGACGACATAATTGATCACGCTGCTGCCGTAGGCGATGCCTTCGCCGATGGAAAACAAATGGAATACGTCCGCCTGCACCGTCTGCGGCAGGCGTTCCACGCGCATCGTCGCCTGCCAGTCCGGGTCGCTCAAACGGAACGCCGACTGGATGCCAGTGAGTTGTTTCGGAAAAAACGCCGTGGCGATTTCCGTCAGCGCCCGCGTCCGCTCCGCCGTCAATCGGAAACCGCTGTCCGCCGACACGCCGACAAATCCGCGCACGGATTTCGCCTTCACCACCTCGATGCGCGGCAGCGTCCAGTTCGTTTCGCCGAGCGATTGATTCCGTTCGAGGCGAAGCTGGATCAACTGCCGGTCGGAAACCGGCTGGCCATAGACGATGCGCAACTCGCTGGGAGCGCTCGCGTCCCGCCGGCGGGTTGCTTCTGTTTCTTCCGAACTTGCCGGCGAGACGCCAGCGCTCCCAGGCTCGCCAAGAAAATAATCACTCATGCCCGACGCGGTGATTTTTGCGATGGCGTAGCCTTTCGGAATGTTCAAGATCAGTTCGCGCAACGGCGCCTCGCGGATGTCGAGTTCGATTTCCGCGTCCACGGACAATTCATTTTCGCCGAGATTGTAGGCGAGCACCTGCGACACGCCGATTTCAGGCAAAATCTGGTCAGCCTGAATCCGCAACGCAAAATCCGCGCTGGAAAACCGGTAGGCAAAACGCTGGCTGCCCGTCGCGCGGAACAGGTTGGACTCTGGAAACTGCTCCGGCGAAATCTGCGACAGCCCGCTCGCCCGCGCCACTTCCAGCCGCACCGCGCCGTCGTTCACGATGCGGAACGCGCCCGCGAACCGCGTCGCGCCTTCTGGCCGCACCTGGATCGCGTCCGCCGATTGCGGGAACGCGCCGAGCGGCGTCTGCATTTGCACGAGCAGCGCGAATGAATCCTTTTGCGGCTGATTGAACTGGATGGTGAGCAGACGATCGCCCGGAGCGCCGGTCTCCGACCCGGCGCGTTGGACATCATTCGTTTCGAGCCGGGTCGGAGACCGGCGCTCCGCCGCTTCCACGTTCCAGCTCAACACCGCGTCGCCCTGAACGCGCGTCACTTCGCCGTCGCCGCGCAGCCGCAGCACGAGACGGCTCATCTCGCCCTGCATGATTTTTCCGTTTAGCAGCGCCGCCTGCCGCATCAGGCCCGGGCTGACGCTGATTTGCGAAACCATTTCGGCGGCGTAAAACAATTTCCCCTCCGCCTCCGGTCGCGCTTGTTTCCACGCGAATTTCACCGAGCCGTCCACCGGCAGGTAGCTCACGAAATTGGTGCCGCTGCGCTCCGGTCGCGTGGCGCTGGCAAACTGAAATTCCGTGTCCGCCGCCAGGCCCCGCAGCACAACCGGCTGCAACGCGCTCGTGGCGACGCGAAAATCCACCGCGCTCCAGTCATTGCTCCGCGTGACTGCGGCGTTGAAATGGACTTCAATCGGGAAAATCCCGCCGCGGTCGAACTTCGCGGCGAAACGATTCTGGTCAACGGACATCTGCCAGTTCCGCCGCGCGTCGAGGCCGGTGAGCGCGACCGGGCCGGACAGCAATTCCAGCGAGCCGCCCTTGGCGTCCTCGACCTTTGCGTTGGCGGTGAGCGTGAACGCCGCGACCTCGGCGCCAAGGTCGCCGGTCAGCTTGAAATCCGTCAGCGTGATGCCGCCCGCCACCGCGCGCGACGCGGTCAGCAACAGCAGAATGCAACCTGTGAGCGAGGCGATTTTCGTTTTCATAGTTCGATTTAGTTTTACCAGTTTCGGCGCCGGTGGTTTGTCAGGCGCGGGTCAAAAATTTGTAAAAATGTTGTGAGATTCACTTTTCGGTATCAGGCTGTTGAAATTGTTTATCAAAATCATCTAGCTTCAGCGGGTGGCCGCGAATATGCCCGCGATCGGTGTAGGCCGACCGGATTGCGTTCTTCGCCCAAGTGTAAATTTTCGGGTCAGGATCATTCAGGAGCGCTTTGAGTGTTTTCACACCTTCGTCGGTGCGGTTTAACGCCAGTGCATAAATGGCACTGTATCTGCCGTTGCTGCCGGGGCTGGTTGCGATGGCAATGAGTTGCGGTGTGAAATCGTCGCTGCCGAACTGTTGAATGAGTCCTACACCAGTGTCAACCTCTGCGCCCTGTTCGCCCGATGCCAGCATTTTCTCAATCAGCGGCTTGAAGTCTGCCGCAGTAAAATCATCCGGGCGCAGGGGTCTGCCCGTTGAATCGCGCCGGTAGTTATAGGCATTCTCAATGGCAAAGGCTAATGGTGTCCAAATCTTTTCGTGAGGGTCGTTCAAAAGCTCCTTGAGCGTCTTCACTCCCTCGTCGGTGCGGTTAAACGCCAGTGCTTCGATCGCCGCAGTCTGCGCGTTGATTCTGGGAGTTTTTGCGATGGCGATCAGCCGTTCGGTGAAGGCATCGTCACTGTATTGTTGCGCGAGTCCCGCGCCGGCGGCCCATTCTGGCTCATTCTCCGGCGCCAGTGCCCGCCCAATTATCGGCTTCAT
>JBEKRA010000318.1:0-3367 GCA_049519195.1 Verrucomicrobiota bacterium | reverse complement strand
AATCCGCAAAACGGTTCTAGCCACGCGGCCAAAGCCGGAACGATTTCCACAAGGCGGCGCTGGCGCGTCTTGGCTTTCGTCGCCGCGATTTCGACATGCCCCGGCACACGCCACACGTCCGGCCAATTCAGCCGCGCGATTTCCTGCAATCGCAGCCCCGCCAAGCCGCCCAACGCGATAACAGGAAGCAAGGATCGAAATTCTGGCCGCTGGCTGGTTTCGAGCAAGGCGCGCAGTTCTTTTGGAGTGTAAAATTCCACTTCGCCTAAATCCTCAACCTCTTTCGCCATGCCATCGGCTACAAGCAAGCGGTGATTCGCGGCCAAGTAATCGCGCTCGACTGCCCATTTCAGGAACATCTTCACCGCGTTGCGCCTGCCGTTCCGCGTGCGGGGCGAAACGTCACCGTGGCCATTGACATAGGCGGTGAGGTGTTCACGGCTCAAATCGCAAACGGCGTGGCCGGGAAATGCTTTCGCAAATTCGCGCAACCACATGGCGATGATGTAATGCCAGCCGGGTGACAGTTGCGGACGTTTGCCTTCTTTTGCGACTGTCCTCAATTTTCGGCTTTCAATGAACTGCTCAATAGCTGCGTTCAAGTCCATCCGTTTGACTTTGGCCACGTTGGACAAGAAGCCATCCACCGCCTCGGCCAATGTCCGCCCGTCCAACTTCCGGGCGGCCTCGGCGTATTCGCTGGCGACGGCCAACAGCGATATGCGGCGACCCGTGGCGCGGTAGAAGTCCGCGAGACGTTCCAACGCGGCGAGTGCATCGCGGGCTTGTGCGGGATGCAGGGCGGTGACTTGCGAGCCTTTGGACAAGTCCTTCACCAGCGCGTCGGCATGGCGTTTGGCGAGCGAGTAGGACGGGAAAGACGCCATGCGCCGCTGTCCTGCCACCTGCCACGCAACGCGGTATGATTCGCGCCCCTTGCACCTTCCGTAAATCACGGCGAGCGTCTTGCCACGGTATTTGATGCGTTTCGGGAATTTCACGGCTCGGTCGCTTTCCGGCTCAAATATCGCCGGTTTCTGTGTCAAAAGTGTGTCGCCAGCAGAAACAGGCCCGCTTTGACAACTGGGCGAATCTTTACTTTCGCCAATGTTATCAATGTTAGTTGAATGGTCGGGACGGTGAGATTTGAACTCACGACCTCTTGCACCCCAAGCAAGCGCGCTACCAAGCTACGCTACGTCCCGAACCATTGGAGCGAAGAGTCTAGCCGGCTTCCACGCGTTTTCAATCACTAAGATTTCTGAATTGAGTCGTCCTCGTCCTCGTGCTCGTCCTCGAAATCAAAAGGAGTTCGAGGACGAGGAGGAGAACGAAGAACGAGGACGATTTTTCTTAAGCCCGCTTCTTCGAAATCGTGTGCGTCGCGTGGCCGTAAAACGCCTCGGCGCATTCCATGAGCGTCTCGGACAGCGTCGGATGCGCGTGGACCGTCAGCGCAATATCCTCCGCCGTCGCGCCCATTTCCATGGCCAGCGTCGCCTCGCCTATCAATTCGCCAGCGCCAGCGCCCACAATACCCACGCCCAACACGCGACCGGATTCGGGATCAATCAACATTTTCGTCATGCCGTCAACGCGGTCGAAGGACAATGCTCGCCCGGAAGCCGACCACGGAAATTTTGAAACCTCGAACGTCACGCCCTTTTCCTTGGCTTCCGCCTCCGTCAAACCGCACCATGCCAGTTCCGGGTCGGTGAACACGACGGCGGGAATGACGTTTTCAAAAACTGTGTCTTCGCCGTGGATGTTCTCGACGGCGATTCGCGCCTCCTTGTGTGCCTTGTGGGCCAGCAAAATGCCGCCCGCAATGTCGCCGATGGCGTAAATGGCTGGGTCGTCAGTCTGCTGCCGGTCGTTCACCCTGACGAATCCTTTTTCGTCGAGCTTGACTTTGGTGTTTTCGAGGCCGATGTCGCCGCTGTTCGGCACGCGCCCCACCGCCACCAGCACGCGGTCATAAAGCTCCTCAATTTTCTTCCCGTCAAATTCCATCGCCACTTTGATTTGCTTTCCCGCCGTCGCCATTTTGGTTACGCGCGCCTTGAGCCGGATTTCATTGAACGCCTTTTTCGCGTTCGCCACGACGTAACGCGCCAGGTCCGGGTCGGCTCCGGCGAGCACGCTGTCGAGTGCCTCAACGATAACAATTTTGCTGCCGAGCGCGGCATACACGGTGCCTAGTTCCATCCCGATGTAACCGCCGCCCACGACGAGCAGGTTTTCAGGAATGTCCTCCACTTCGAGCGCGCCGGTCGAGGTCATGATGCGAGGGTTGCCGAGGTCGAACGCCTTGGGCATCGCCGCGAGCGAGCCGACCGCAAGAATCGCCTGGTCATATTCGATGAACTGCTGGCCTTTGTCCGTCTCGACGCGCAATTTTTGAGAGCCTTCAAAATAACCGCGCCCCTGGATCACTTGCACGTTGCGCATTTTTGCCAGCGACGCCACGCCGCCACCAAGCTTGTCCAAAATGGATTCCTTCCACGCCCGCAGCCTGGCCACGTCCACCGACGGTTCCGCAAACGTGATGCCCCGATGCGCCGATTCGCGCGCGTTGACAATCTGGTGCGTCGCATAAAGCAGCGCCTTGGACGGGATGCAGCCGCGGTTCAGGCACACGCCGCCAAGCCGCTTCTCGCGCTCGACCAGGATGACCTTCTTGCCCAAGTCCGCCGCGTAAAACGCCGCCGCGTAACCTCCCGGCCCGGAGCCGACAACTACAATTTCAGTTTTGATGGAATCCATTTTTATATTTCATCCGCGAATTTCGCCAATTTTCACGAATCTATTTAGCGTCAATTCGCGCAATTAGCGGATTAGATTTTTACCGTGTTTTCTTTGAAATTCTCCAACGCCGCGACCAAATCCACAATGAACCGCGCCGCCTCGCCGCCGTCAATTACCCGGTGATCGTAGCTCAAGCCGAGCGGCGTCATCATGCGAATGACCACTTTCGCATCACGCACCACCGGCTTCATCGCGCCGCGACCGAGACCGAGGATTGCAACCTCCGGCGTGTTGACGATGGGCGTGAAATGCGCCCCGCCAATCGCGCCCTGGTTTGAAATCGTGAACGTCCCTCCCTTGAGATCCTCGGCGGAAATCTGCCGGTCGCGCGCCTTCGCCGCAACCTGTTCCAGTTCCTTCGCCAGATCCAGAACGGATTTTTTGTCCACGTCGCGGATGACCGGCACGATCAACCCCTGCTCCGTGTCCACCGCGATGCCAATGTGATAATAATCCTTGAGGACAATTTCGTTCGCCGCCTCGTCGAGGCTGGAATTGAACAGCGGATGCTTCTTCAACGTCCCGGCCACCGCCTTGAGCACCAGCGGCGTGAGCGTCA
>JBEKRA010000317.1:0-3384 GCA_049519195.1 Verrucomicrobiota bacterium | reverse complement strand
CGGCATCCTGCCGGCGTGTCACTGAAGAACTTGCCGGCAGGATGCCGGCGCTCCCGGAGGATGAAGAAATCGGCCTGGTGAATTGCTTTTACCGGCTGGCGAATCCATCCACGACCGCCATGCGATGGGAAGCCGTCGCCGTCAACGCCGATTTCTGGAGCCAGGTGCTGCAATCGCAAAGTCTGAAACCGCTTGATTTCGCCCTCGGCGCGGCGATTTTGATGCGGCGAAACGCGCTCGCCGAAATCGGCGGCTTCCAATCGCTGGCCGATTGTCTCGCCGACGATTATCAGCTTGGTCATCGCATCGCCAAAAACGGTCATCGCATCGCGCTCTGCCCCGTGGTTGCGGAATGCTGGGACGCGCCGATGAACTGGCGCGAGGTCTGGAAGCATCAGCTTCGCTGGGCGCGCACCATCCGGGTCTGCCAGCCGCTGCCGTATTTTTTCAGCATCCTGTCGAATGCCACGCTCTGGCCCTTGCTGTGGCTGGCTTCGGCATTATTCAAATGGCTGCCGATGACTCTTCCAAACGCGCAAATTGATCCCTTCCGTTCTTTCGAAATCAAAATCGCCCTGCTTGACGGCATGATCCTTGTCATTGCGTTTTTGCTGGTTCGAATTGTTCTCGCGGAAAATTTACAGCGCCGGTTCACGCCGGGGGGAAAACTGGTTTCGCCGTTCTGGCTAGTGCCGGTGAAGGATTTGCTGCAAGCGGCAATCTGGTTTTGCGCGTTCGCCGGCAGCACCGTGGAATGGCGCGGACGGAAAATGAAGCTGCGCCGCGACGGAACCTTGGTTGAAGAAAAATAAGCCGGCTTGCCGAGCCGTAGTCCGCCAACACGCCATCGAACTGGCCCGCCTCCGCGCTTGGCGCTTCGGCGTGGCAGCCTTCACCTTCTCATTTCAAGTCTCATACTTGTCATGCTGGCTTGCCGAGCCGTAGCCCGAAGCAGCGCGGAGGGCGAAGGCTGGTGGGCGATGAGGGATTCGAACCCCCGACCGTCTCCGTGTAAAGGAGCTGCGCTACCACTGCGCCAACCGCCCGTAAACCAATTGCTCACAACCAATTTTTGATGCACGGAACAACGCCCGAGCACCAGACAGATATTGGTCAAGTTCCCAAATTACCCTTGCCTTCAAAGGCATAAAATCAGCGGGAAGCATTATGGGATAAAGAAATACCGCAGCAAGTGGAAAGAGCATTCCCTCGTAACGACCAACCGAAAACTTGCCGGGCGCAAACTTAAAAATGGATCGCCAACTTTGCCAATGCAAAACCCATTGCAGGTTTCGGGCAAGTTTTGCTTGATGTCGCTTCGGCACTTGATTAGAGTTTTCAGGTTCATGCGACCCAGATTTCTATTAATTCTACTGACTTTGGCGCTCACGACAGTGGTGCTTGGTTCCAGGAACCTGACTGCTGCCGACACTCCGGCCAAAGGTAAGGAGCCTGCATCGAACCCGGCCACCAACGCGCCAGCCTCCGCACCGACCGCGGGAAAAACCGAAGCCAAGTGCCTCGACTGCCATGGCCCCTTTGACAAACTCATCGCTGCTACCACCAACTACGTTGCGTCCAGCGGCGAGAAGATCAGTCCCCATCGTTACGTGCCGCACGATTCGAAGCTGGAGAAAGACATTCCGGATTGCACCCACTGCCACACGGCGCATTCGCTTTCTTCCTTGCCAGCCAAGGGTTCGATTGACTTGTCCAAAGTGAGCGCGGAGTGGTGCTTTGAATGCCATCATAAAAAAACTTTTCAATCGTGCAAAGACTGCCATCCCTGAAAGGTAATTAGTGAAATAACAAGAAAAGGAACAAATCATGTCCATCAAGAATAACCCGGTAAATCGCAGGCAATTTCTCAAAGGTTCGGTGGTTGCCGGCGCGGCCGTTGCCGCCGGCGGCGTGGTCGGAGGATTGTCTCCCTCCACAGCCATGGCGGATACACCGCCGGAGAAGTGGGACAAGGAAGTGGATGTCGTGATCGTGGGAACAGGGCATGCCGGCCTCACCGCCGCCATTGTCGCCACCGATGCCGGCGCCAAGTGCCTCATTCTCGAAAAAATGACGAAGGAGCAGGAGGGCGGAAACAGCAAGGTCTCCGGCAACATGTGGTGGACTCCCGCCAACGCCGGCATGCGCGAGCAGGCCATCCAGTATGTCACCGCCCTGTGCTACGGCCTCACCCCCAAAGACTGTATCGAGGCCCTCGTTGATGAGCAGATCAAACTCAACGACTGGCTTCAGACGCTGGGCATCCAGGCCAATCCGCTTGGCATCTTCCAGCCCGAACATCCCGAACTCCCCGGCTTTGAAGCCGTCCGCACCTGGCGGAACGGCAGTGTGGTGGGCGGACCAGCGCTGTGGACCCCTCTCCGCGAACAGGTCAACAAGCGGAACGTGGAAGTGATGTATGAAACACCGGCAAAGGCGCTCATCCAGTTGCCTTCCCGCGAAATCGCTGGAATCCGCGCCGAAGTCGCCGGCAAGCCCTACTTCATCAAGGCGAACAAAGGCGTCATTCTCGCCTGCGGCGGTTTTGAATTCGACTTCGAGATGCAAAAACAATTTCTCCCCGGCTGGCCCATTTACTGCCAGGGTTCCCCCGGCAACACCGGCGACGGCATTCGCATGGCCCAACAGGTCGGTGCCCAGCTCTGGCACATGAATAACGCCCTCGCCGGACTCGGTGGCATGGTTATTCCCCCCGCTGCGCCAGTTCCCATCCCCGTCTCCATGCCCGGCGGTGGGGGACGCGGCGGTGCTCCCGGCGCAACTCCCAGCGGCTATATCTGCGTGGACAAATATGGCAAACGCTTCATGTCCGAAAATCAGCCCTCCCGCCACGGCTTCGGCCAAAAAGAATACCTGATGTTCTTCGACGGCATCAACGGCACCCTTTCCCGCATACCCTGCTACTACATCTTCGACGAAACCACCCGCACCCGCAGCCCCATTGGTCCCAGCGGCGGTGGTGGCCGGGGGGGCGGCCCTGGCGGCGGCGGCATGGGCTGGTTCTCCAATCACCCCACTTACCAGTGGTCACGCGATAATTCCGCCGAAATTGAAAAAGGCTGGATCACCAAGGGTGAAACCGTCGCCGACCTTGCCACCAAGCTCGGCATGAAAGAACTCGAAGCCACCCTCACCAAATACAACGAAAACGCCAAGAAAGGCGTGGATCCCGATTTTAGCCGGCGCAACGGCCTCGTCGCCATCGAAACGGCCCCATTCTACGCCGTCGCCGTCTATCCGACTATGTATAACACCCAAGGCGGCCCCAAGCGCAACGCCAAATGCCAGATCGTGGATCCCTTCGAGCAGCCCATTCCGCGCCTCTACTCAGCCGGCGAGATGGGTTCATTCTGGGGCTGGATG
>JBEKRA010000316.1:0-3400 GCA_049519195.1 Verrucomicrobiota bacterium | reverse complement strand
ACCGGCGCTTTGCCCGTGCAGCCAAACCGGTTGAAGCACTCGCTTACATGATCACCAACGGAATGTGGCCTGAAATGAAGGCTGAATGGTTGCAGAAAGAATACCAGAACGAGTTAAACATGCGCGCACACATGATCGAATCCATTGGCCAGAAACAGGTGCAAACTAGCCTCCGATTAACGACGGCCCACCGCCGTCTGCAATTGGAGCAGTCTTCCAACCACAAATGGATTTGGCTCTCGGTGATTTTTATTATTTCCGCCATTGCCGTGATTGCAGGATTGCTGAAAAGAAAACGTGGGAATTGAGGGTGGACTCCGGAAAATTTTCTTTGTGTCCTTTGCGTTCTTTGCGGTTAATCTGGCGGCATGAACTGCATCGTCACCGCCGGGCCGGCTTACGAGCCGCTGGACGACGTGCGCCGGCTCACCAATTTCTCCACAGGCCGGCTCGGCACGGAACTCGCCAATTATCTCGCCGCGCGCGGACACAACGTCATCCTGCTGCTCGGCGAGCAGGCAACCTACGCTGGCGAGCATCGCACCAAGCAGGTCGAGTTCTTCTCCACCGCCGCCGATTTGCGCGCCAAGATGAAATCGCTGGCGTCAAAAAAGGCGGATGCGATTTTTCACGCGGCGGCGGTCAGCGATTTTTCATTTGGCAGAATTTTCGCGCCGGACGCCGCGAACAAGCTGGTTGAAATCAAGTCGGCGAAGAAAATCCCGACTCGGCAGGCGAAATTGCTCGTTGAATTGTTGCCGACGCCGAAAATCATCGCGGAGCTGCGCGGCTGGTTTCCCCGGACAAAAATTGTCGGCTGGAAATTCGAGGCGGATGGCAAAAGGCCGGAAGCCGTCGCCGCCGCGCGCCGGCAACTGGCGGAATGCGCGACTGATTTGTGCGTGGTGAACGGCCCGGCCTACGGCGAGGGTTTTGGCCTCGTCGGCAAAAAGGGCGACCCGGCGCATCTGGCGAATCCGCCGTTGCTCTTCGACGCGCTGGAAAAATTCGCCCGTTGATATTTCGGAGGGACGAGTTATGCGAGTCCCCAATTGAAATCTGAACGCAATGAATTATTTCACGGGGCCGGCCAAGGGGGAAATCGCATCGCTGTCCGGCGCGGCGGATGACCCGCACTATTTTCAAGCGAGCCTGCCGGTGCAGCCGGGCACGGTTGGAGTTCAAGCTTCAGCTTGTTGGAGCGGCGGGGGACACGCTGAAGCGTGAACTTGCAGTCACGGCACTGGCGGCGAGCGAAGCGCTGCCGGAGAATGTGAATTACGCGGTCAAGATCCCGGAGGGACGGCATGTTGCCGTCCTCAATTTCAGGGACGCCGACACGGCGTCCCTCCCAGTCCTCGAATCAGTCCCCGCCGTTTCGGCCAAACTCAAAGCGCCTGTCACGGCTTACCGGAAGTTAGAGGAGGTGGTAAAGTCGGCGCAGGAAACCGCCGTGCTTGTGCTGGTTTATTGATGTAGAGTCGGCGCTGCGCGCCGATTCGTTCGAGCCACAGGCTCGACGCTACAACTTCCGGCTGACCGGCAGGTCAGCCCCATCAAAATCCGTGTCCATCCGTGGTTAAAAGCATTTCCGCGCGATTTTTCTTTTTCCCGCCGCCGTTTGCCGTTTCAATTGCGGCCCATGTCGCGCGATTACGTCATCGAAAATTTTAAGTCGGAGTTTAATCCGCAGATTGACTATGCGCGCGAACTGAATCCGCAGCAGCTTGCCGCCGTCACCGCGCCGCCCGGCCCAGCGCTCGTCATCGCCGGCGCGGGTTCGGGCAAGACGCGCACGCTCACCTACCGCGTGGCTTATCTGCTGGAACAGGGCATTCCCGCCGACCGGATTTTGCTGCTGACGTTCACGAACAAGGCCGCCGGCGAAATGATGCGGCGTGTGTCCGAATTGCTTGGCAAGGAATTGCGCGCGCTCTGGGGCGGCACGTTCCATTCCATCGGCGCGCGTGTGCTCCGGTCGCATGCCGAGACAATCGGCTACCGGCGCGACTTCACCATTTTGGACCGCGACGACGCGAAGGATTTGATCAAGGCATGCATCGCGGACGCCGGCATCAAGACCAAGGGCACGCATTTCCCGAAACCGGAAGTGTTGAATGAAATTTTCTCGCTCGCTGTCAATACTCACAAATCTGTTAGCGAACTCTTGAACGAGCAATTCGTTTATTTGTTCGACCGGCACAAAGGCGACAGCGATTTGGATGAGGAAATTCCGCGCCTGGCCGATCTTTACGCCAAGCGCAAACGCGCGACGAACGCGATGGATTTTGACGACCTGCTCGCGCTCTGGCTCAAGCTCCTCCAAGACCACGCCGAGGTGCGGGAACATTACCAGCGGCGCTTCCAGTTCATCCTCGTGGACGAATATCAGGACACGAACAAGCTCCAGAGCGATTTGATTGATCTGCTGGCCGCGCTCCATCACAACGTCACGGTGGTGGGCGACGACGCGCAGAGCATCTATGCCTGGCGCGGCGCAAACTTCGCGAACATCCTCGAATTTCCCAAGCGCTATCCCGGCGCGAAAGTTTTCAAGATCGAAACCAATTACCGCAGCACGCCGGAAATTCTCAAGGTCGCCAACGCCGCCATCACCGCGAACCGGAATCAATTCACCAAGACGCTCGCGCCATCGCGCAAATCCGGCCTCAAGCCCGCGCTGGTCGCGTGCGTGGACGCCGCGCAACAGGCCGAGTTCATCGCGCAGCGCGTCGTGGAATTGCCGGAGGAAGGCGTGAACCTGAACCAAGTCGCGGTGCTTTACCGCTCGCATTTCCACGCGCTGGAATTGCAACTGGAGTTGACCAGGCGAAACATTCCCTTCTCAATCACCAGCGGCATCCGTTTTTTCGAGCAGGCGCACATCAAGGACGCGACGGCGTTTCTGAAACTCGTCGCCAATCCGCGCGATGAAGTTTCGTTCAAGCGGCTCGCCCAGTTGCTGCCCGGCATCGCGGCGAAGGGAGCGGAAAAACTTTGGAGGATTTTTTCAACGAAGATGGAGGGAAACATTCAACATTCAACATCCAACATCCAACATCCAATTGCGGCGGCGCTCCAAGCCTGTGCCAAATCCGTTCCGGCAAAAGCGGCGACGGCCTGGGCGCAATTTGTCGCGACGATTTCCCAGTTCGAAGACGAAACCGTCCGCAAGAGCGCGGCCAAGATGCTGCGGCTGGTAATTGACGCCGGCTACGACGATTATCTCAAGGAAAACTTCGCCAACTACCGCAACCGGCTGGAGGATTTGGAGCAGCTCGCCGTGTTCGCCTATCAATTCAATTCCACCGAGGATTTTCTGACGCAGCTCGCCCTGCTCACCAATGTCGAGGCCGAGGACGACCAGGCGGCAAAGGACGATGCGGAAAAAATCAAGCTC
>JBEKRA010000315.1:0-3404 GCA_049519195.1 Verrucomicrobiota bacterium | reverse complement strand
CGGCACTCGCGATGAACTGCGCAAACAAAGCGGCAACTCCGGCCAGCTCGAAGAAATTTTCCTGTCGCTGACGGCGTGTGAGAAGTGAAGGTTAATTATGATTGGTGGCCCTTGGTTCCAGTGCGGTATTAGTGCGAAAAATCAAAAACCATCGGTCGCTGTCTCGCCTGCTTGTGACAAGTATCGGTATCAACTGCTGATTGTATCGCACTTTGAATAGGCCTGTCTGCTCGACGCCTTCCAAGGCGATATCCATTTCAGATAAGATAAGAATCCGAGAAAATGCAACCGCAGCGTAATTGTGGGGCATACAAGGCAAGGGCACAGATAAACTATTTTCGCCATAGGTTAGCTTCAGCTCCGAGCCGGCTGGCTCTATTCGTATTTCGTCGGCTCCGTCTTCAAATGCTGGCAAAAGCGCCTCAAAGAACGGAGCAAGCAGCTTAAACTCGGTTCCTTCCTTGTTTACAGCGTTGAGTTTCATGAGGAATTTTCGGTCTAACTTAGTATTATATCGAGAATCAAGTTTACGCACCAGACTTTGCGCCGGAGAAATCGGGTTGTCCAGCGAAAGTTGGCCGGAGATTTTACCCTTTGACCAGTTTCAAAAATTGCGCCGGGCGGATGATTTCAACGCCGAACGGCTTTTTCAGTTCCAGCAAATCCTTGTCGTAGCTGACAATGAAACCCGCGTGCGCGGCCAGCGCGGCGGCCAGATACGGATCGTCCTTCGCGTCGCGGATGCGCTGTTTGCCCAAAACCATCGGCTTAACCATCCGAACCTCCTGCAAATACCAACTCAAAATGTTGGCAGCGTTGTATTTCGGTTCAAGCTTACGGATGAGGCGCGCAGCGGTTTCCCGCGCCGCTTCGCGACAATTTTCAACGCAAATGCTTTCTGAATTTCCACCCGAGTTCATCCGCGGTTAAAATCCCCCGAAACAATCCTTGCCGCCGCGTTCGGCAACCGTTATCAAACCGGAATGGATTCCCGCGAAGCTCTCATCGCGCTTAATCTTATCGAAGGCGTCGGCCCGGTGCGCGCGCGGTCGCTGCTCGAACACTTTGGCGACGCGCCCCAAATCCTCGCCGCCCCCAAATCCGCCCTGCTCCGCGTCCGAAACATCGGCGACGAAACCGCCGAGGCGATTGCCACCTGGGAAAAGACGATTGACCTCGCCGGCGAATTGAAACGCATTTCCGATTTCGGCTGCCACGTTTTGATCCAGAGCGATGAAAATTATCCCTCGTCGCTGCGGGAAATTTACGATCCGCCGCTCGTGCTTTACGTCAAGGGCGAATTGACCGCGAAGGACAAAAACTCCGTGGCGATGGTCGGCTCGCGCTCGACGACGCATTACGGCATAGAGACGGCGCGCAAGCTGGCGTATCAACTTGCCTACGTTGGCGTCACCGTCGTGAGCGGCGGCGCGCGCGGGATTGACACGGCGGCGCATCAGGGCGCGATGGCGGCAAAGGGCCGGACGGTTTGCGTGCTTGGCACGGGCGTCAACATTGTGTTCCCGCCGGAGAACAAGGATTTGTTCACGCGCATCGCGGAGAACGGCGCGGTTCTCACGCAGTTTCCCTTCAACCGCAACGGCGACCGGCAGAGCTTCGCCATCCGCAATCGCATCATTGCTGGCATGACGCTTGGCACAGTCGTCGTGGAGGCGGACTTGCACAGCGGGGCACTCATCACGTCGAATTTTGCGACGGAATACGGCCGCCAGGTTTTCGCCGTGCCGGGGCGGATTGATTCGCCGCGCAGCAAGGGCTGCCACGATTTGATCAAAAAGGGCGCGAAACTGTGCGAGGGCGCGGAGGACATTTTGAGCGAGTTCGAGTATTTGTTTCCCGGCAGCAACCGTCCGCCGTCGCCGGGCGAGACCGGCGTGCTGCCCGCGCTGGAATTGTCCGCGAACGAGCAGAAGGTTTATGACGCGCTGGACGACGAGGAGCGGAGCATTGACGAAATCATCCGCAAGAGCAGCCTGCCCAGTTCGGCGGTGAGCGTGGCGCTGTTGAGCCTGGAAATGAAGCGCGCAGTGAAGCAATTGCCGGGAAAATTATTCGTGAAAAACAACTGAATGTCGCGCGAGGGCCGCGAAGGTTGCGAAGGAAAGGCAAATCGGCTCTTCGCGGCCTTCGCGTTCTTAGCGCGACAATTTTATTTTGCAAACAAACTTGCGTGTTTGCTTCTGATAAATTAGAAGTCGGCGGACGCGGGAGAAATTTATGGCAAACTACACTATCATCGGTGGCGATCAGAAGGAATATGGGCCGGTCGCCGAAGAACAATTGCGCCAGTGGATTGCGGATGGCCGCGCTCACCCAGGCACGCAAGCACGGGCGGAGGGCGCCGCCGGATGGCAGTCGCTGTCTGAAATTCCGGAGTTTGCCGCCGCGTTCAAAAACTCCGCGCCGCCGCCGTTGTCGCCTGCCATGCCGGCCGCCGCGCCCGCCACGCCCGCAAAAACGAGCGGAATGGCGGTGACCTCGCTTGTGTTGGGAATTCTGGGTGTGTTCACTTGCGGCATCACGGCTCTGTTTGGATTGATTCTGGGAATCATTGCCATGGTCAAAGTGAAGAACAGCGGCGGGAAATTGAAAGGAGGCGGCCTGGCTTTGGCCGGAACCATCGTCTCTGGAATTTTCCTGTTCATGATTCCCATTTTTGCCGCGATGATGCTGCCGGCGCTGGGGGCGGCAAAACAAAAAGCGATGGAAATCAATTGCGTCAACAACGTGAAGCAACTGGCGCTGGCGATACGGATTTATTCAGGCGACAACAAGGATAAATTCCCGCCCGCCGCGACGTGGTGCGACGCGATTAAAACTTACGCAGGCAGTGAAAAAATTTTCAAATGCCCCGCCGCGAATTCCAGCAGCCGCAGCGATTACGCCTTCAACGCCAAGCTTGATGGCATTGAAGAAAGCAAGATTGATCCGCAGACCGTGATGATTTTTGAATCAGACGGCGGCTGGAACGCCAATGGCGGTTCTGAATTGATGATTGGCAAACCGCGTCACGCCCGGATGTTCGTGGTTGCTTTTGCGGACGGCAGCGTCCAGCAGTTGTCGCAATCACGTCTCAACACACTGCGTTGGAACCCGTAAATTGGAAAATCAAACCGGCGAACAAAAAAACAATTATGTATATCATCATCGGTGGCGACGGCAAGGAACACGGCCCGGTGTCGGGCGAGGAAATGCGCAAATGGATCGCCGAGGGCCGGCTCAACGCGCAAACACTGGCGAAGGCGGAGGGCGACGTGGCATTCCGCCCGCTCTCGGCATTTTCGGAGTTTGCCGATATTTTCGTAGGTGGAACAGCGGGTATAATTCCGTCTATCGCGCCGCCATCAATGCAATCCAGCGGTGATCGTGAAGCAGCGTTGCAA
>JBEKRA010000314.1:0-3415 GCA_049519195.1 Verrucomicrobiota bacterium | reverse complement strand
GGACACAGACATTGTTCTTCTTCGCGAGCGCAATCAACTCGTCAATCTGCTTCACAGAAACGCCCGCCGGCTTTTCCACGAGCACATGTTTGCCGGCGCGAATCGCAGCGGCGGAAATCGGAGCGAGTTCGGAATTGACTGTCGCAACAATCACCGCGTCCACTTCAGGGGCGGCGACAGCTTGCTTGAAATCGGCGACGGCATGGCCGGATTTGGCGAGTTCCACCAGTTCCCCGGCGCGCGACAAATTGGTGTCGCAGGCGACGGCGAGTTTTGAGCCGGCGGGCAAACCAGCCAGCCGCTTCATTCCAATCAATCCGCAACCGATGATAGCGTAATTCATTTTATTCTTCGTCCTCGTCCTTGTCCTCGTAATCGAAAGTTCGAGGAGGAGGAGGAGAACGAGGACGATTTATTTGTTCATTTGTCGCCCCATTTCTTGCCGCGGTCCTTCGGCACGATGCGGCGCAGCGTGTAAATGTCGCTGTTCAAATCATTTTTGAACTCGTGGAGTTTCTCCCACGGATCCCACTGCGCGCTGATGAGCCTGCCGGTGATGCCGTCGCTTTGCGAACTTGCGAGATAAACCGCCAGCCGCGCGCCAAGTTCGGGCGGCGTGGCGCCTTTTTCCTTCCACTGCTTGTTTTTCTCGAAAAAAGCCGCGCCAACTTTTTCAGGACCGGCGGCTAAAACTTCATCCACCAGCCGCGTCGCCAGCGCGCCGGGCGCTATCGCGTTCACGTCCACGTGAAACGGTTTTAATTCCTCGGCCAGGGTTTCGGCGAGCCGGATGGCTGCGGCCTTGGATGCGGCGTAGGAGCTGATGTTCGGCAGAGGATTCGTAGCGCCGCCGCCGCTCAAAATGATAATTTTTTTGTGGGAGACGACGTGAGGAGTCTCTGACTTATTTTTAATTTGAGCCTCGTTACCCCGGCTCCTGCTGAAATCGGCTTTGAAATGCGGGATGACCGCGCGGCACGGCAGCAGGACGCCGAAAAGGTTGATGTCCAGCGCGCGGCGCCATTCGTCGAGCGGAACGGATTCCGTCGGCCCCATCGGCCCGTAAATACCGGCGTTCAACACGAGCGCCTGGAGCGAACCGAGTTCGCGCAACGCAAAAGCGACGAGTCCGCTCACCAGCTTTTCGTCGGAAACGTCACAAACCCTGGCGGACACCTTTTGCGCCGGAAATTTCTTTGCCAGCTCGTTGCGTGTGGCCGACAATTCCTTTTTGTTGCGGGCGCAAATGACCACATTCGCGCCTTCGCGCAGGAAATGTTCGGCGATGACCTTGCCGAGTCCCTGGCTTCCGCCGGTGATGAGCGTGTTGATGTTTTTGAGTTTCATGTTCAGGCGCGTCCGACGGAAAGATGCTCGACGCCGGCGATGCTTTTCAATTCCTTTTCCAAGAACCGGTTTGCGTCCACGAAAACGCGCTGGCGCATCGCCGGAACGATTTTCGCCCAATCCGCCTGGCGAAATTGCGGCCACTCGGTGCAAATGACGGCGGCATCCGCGCTGTCCAAGGCGACGGCGATGGCTGGCACGATCTCCGGGAGCGCCGGCATCTTGCCGGTGCGTTTCGCGAAAGAATTGGAACCCGCCGGCTGGAAGCCGGCGCTCCCAGGTTTCACCGCCGGATCGAACGCGGCCACTTTCGCCCCCGCCTTCAGAAGTTTGTTGCAAAGCTCCACCGCCGCGCTGCGTCGGAGTGTGTCGGTGTTGGTCGTGTAAGTCAGGCCGAGGATGGCGATTGTCTTTCCGCGCAAATCGCCGAGACGCGATTGCAGCCGCTGGAACGCCCATCCGCGATGCAGGTCATTGCTCTGCTTGATGGCCGGGATGACGGAAATCTTTTCACCCTTCGCATCGGCTATCTTTGTTAGCGTGACGACATCGCGCGCGAGCGTGCCGCCGGCGAACGGCCCGCCGGGGCCGAGATACGCCTTCGGCCCGATGCGCGGCTCGCTTTTCAAGCCGGCGGAAACCTCCTTCGCATCCGCGCCCGTGTGCTCGCACAGCCGCGCCACCTCGTTGATGAACGTGATGGAAAGCGCGAGAAACGAGTTCAGCGCGTGCTTCACCATTTCCGCCGACTCGGTGTGCATGAACAAAATCTGCGGCGTGAACGGCGCGAACAATTTTTCGAGCACCGCCTTCTTCGCGTCGTCGCGGATGCCGACGACGACGCGGTCGGCCTTTTCAAACGAATCAATCGCCTTGCCGAGGCGCAGATTTTCCGGCGAGCAGGCGAAATGAAACTGCGGGAATTCCTTTTCCATCTTCGCGCAAGTGCCGACGGGCAATTGCGCAGAAATCAGGACCAGCGCGCCCTTGGACAAATGCGCCAGCGCGCGGCGCAGATTGCCGATGACAAATTCCACGTCGGACTCGTCGTCCTCGTTGACCGGCGTGTCGTAACAAAGCCAGAGAACGTCGGCGTTGGCGCACGCGGCTTTTGCGTCGGTCGTGAACGAAAGTTTTTTTGACGCCAGGCCGGCGGCAATGAGTTCATTCAGCCCCGGCTCGAACAGCGGTGCCTGCCCCTGATTCAGCTTCGCAACATTTGCCGCGTCAAAATCCAGGCCGACGACCGGGAAATATTTCGCGCAACACGCCGCAGTGACGCAGCCGAGATGCCAGAGGCCGCAAACCGAAATTCGGAAAGCGGAAACTTGCGAATTGCGAGCGCAAATTGTTTCCGCTTTCCCGCTTTCCCGCTTTCCGCTTTTGTTTTTCATCGTCGTTCGAGCACCCACTGGTTTTCCTGCAGCCATTTGAGGGTGCGCGCGATGCCCTGTTCAATTGTCAGCGTCGTCTTCCAGCCAGTGGCGCGGATTTTTTTCGTGTCGAGGAAGATGAACGGGTTGTCGCCGACCCAGCCCTTGTTGCCGCCGGAATATTCCAGCTTCGGTTTCACGCCCAATGCGGCGGAAATGAAACGGATCGAGTCGTTGACCTGCACAAATTCCTCCGTGCCGAGGTTGTAAGTTTCGACGTGATGTTTTGCCTTTCCAGCCGTGCCGCGCGCGATGACGTGCAGCATCGCCTCCAGGCAATCACCGATGTAGAGATACGATTTCTGCTGCTTGCCGTCTCCGAGGACTTTCAGCTTTTCGGGATGCTCGCGGAGTTGCTTGTAAAAATCCAGAACGTGGCCGTGCGTGTAGCGTTCGCCAAGAATCGAGACGAACCGGAAAATGTTGCCCTCGAATCCGTAGCCCTCGCAATAGGCGTGGATGAACCCCTCGCACGCCAGCTTCGACGCCGCGTAAAGCGAGGTCTGGATGGGGAACGGCGCGTTCTCCGGCGTGGGGATGATTTCCGCCTCGCCATAAACGCTGCCGGTGGAGCTGAAGGCGATGCGCTTGATGTTGTTGGCGCGCATGGCCTCGAGCACGTTGAACGTGGCGAC
>JBEKRA010000313.1:0-3427 GCA_049519195.1 Verrucomicrobiota bacterium | reverse complement strand
TCATTCAGGGTGCTGGGGCCACTACTCATTGAATCCTGATCCGGATCGGCTGTGTCCAGGGTCACCACGTTGGCCAGTGCCGACACGCCGGTATTCTGAAGCGTGTCCACAATGCAAATAACTTTGCTGTTCGTAGCAAAGGAAATGTCGCGCGTGAAATTCAATCCGGGAATGACCGTCCCGCTGATCACGGCCCGTTGCAGACCGCCACTGCTTAGGTTGTTGACGGTCAGACTTGCGAAACCTCCGACCACGGGCGAGCTGCCATTGACATGGCTGACGCCAGCAACCCCGACAATCCAATTATAGACCGGCACGCCCGGCTCCCAAAAGTCAATGCCCGAAGCGCCGCCAGTGCCGGCGGAATTATACTTGGCTCCCGTGTTGGCGGCCAGAAACACGCCATTGGTTTGTATCGGCAGATAAAGATAGTTCCCCGTCAGGAAAACCGGCCACGTCACGACCGTTACGGTTAATGTGGCATTGGAACTCAAGACCGTGCCATAAGCATTGCTAACCAGGCAACTGAACTGGCTGCCGGAATCTGAAAGCTGGACATTATTGGTCGTGTAACTGGAATTGGTGGCCCCGACGATAAATGTGCCGTTCCGCTGCCAGAAATAACTTAAAGGCGCTTTCCCGGACGCGGCCACACTGAAACTGGCCGTGTCGCCGACCGACGCCGTGACATTTGCCGGCTGCGTCGTGATTGCCGGCGGAGTGTCGTCATCCACAACCAGAATCGTGGAGGTCACATTGGTGAAGCCGGGAGCGCTGGCCGTCACAGTCACGAGTTGGTCGCCATCCTGAATGGAATTGTCAATGAGCGTAAGATCAAACGGCACGACAGTTTGTCCGGAGAGAACGGTCACCGCCGGCGGCACGGTCATCCTGCCTGGCACACTTGAAGCCAGTGAAACAACCAGATTCGTCGGCAGCGCGGCGCCAAGAATCAGACTGCCGCCGCCAGCCAGCACGCCGGAGTTCTCCAATGCCGAGGCAGGTGTGATGACGCTTAGTGGGCCGGTGGGAACACCCAGTAATTTAACGTCGTCCAAATTCCATCCCGAATAGGCCCAAGCTCCCGTGATGCCGACGCGATGTCCCCAGCGAATATATACGCCCGGTTGTCGGTCCGCATAAGCCGAAATATCATAAGAAACCCGGGTCCAAGCGGCGTCTGCGACTGCACTGGTGCCGTTGCTCCAAATGATGCTCCAAGTCGAGCCGTTCGTGGAGATTTCCACCGTGGCATAGACGTAAGGTTGATAATCCGTGTTCAGCCAGCGCTGGAATTGCAACCGCGTCGCCGTAAAGGTGGAAAGATTGAGCGGCCCCGCCGTCAAATAATAAGGGCCGCCAACCGTAATCGAGTAATCGCCGTTGAGATTGATGCCGAAAACATTCGTGCCGGTGTAGCCGGAACTGGGATCATGGTATCCATGGGAAACGCCGCCCGAGCCGGCGGGTTTGCCGAATGCCCATTCGCCCTGGCGCAACCAGCCCGGATCCGTGTCAAACGCGAAAGCGAATGCTGACGGCGGATCCACCTCAAGCGTGACGCTTCGGGTCTGAGCCAGTCCACTCACGGTATTGGAAAAAGTGATCTGGGCGGCATAGTTGCCAACGGCGAGGGAATTGGCCGTTGCGTTGAGACACACGTCCACTGTGTTGGATCCGCCCACCGGCAGCGAGCCGCTGCTGCTGCTAAGACTGACCCACGGCTGGTTCGTGCGTGCCGTCCACGTCAACGTGTTGGAGCCGGCATTGTATAGGGTGAAAGTCTGACAGGCGGGGCTGAAGGGGCCGCCAATGGTTCCAACGCTGTTCAGACCGGTCGCGGGACTTACTCTCAAATCATCAGGCAGATCAAATGATTCGTGAATCCCGGTCGTGGTCGAGCTTGCCGGGGAGGTGGCGCTGAAACCCATGCCGCGCTTGGCAAAGGCCGCCCACAATTCGTTCCGGTTGGCCCCGCCTGTGTCCACCAGATCGGCCTGTAAAATACCATCACGGGCCTGGAGAAAGTTGGGGTGCGGCACAGTGAGTTTCATTCCGTCCGTCACCAGTTGCAGGATGAGTTGATTGCCGACTGCCCAGCCGTATTTGTTTATCAAGTTGGCGCGTGCATCCCACAACGTCACGCACCAGACCTCTCCCTCGTTATGCACCTCGCTGGCGCTCCCAGCGCTGCAGGATCCAAACATTGCCGTGTGAAATGGCGCTCCCGACGAACAATAATCCGCCTGCGCCGGGTCAATGTCCTTGAAGGTGAGCGGATTCTTGCTCATGTCCGTGGTGTAGGGGTAGCGCCGGATGCCAAAGTAATAATTCTGCGTGTCACTTGCCCCGCCGATTTTGTAACTCGCATATGCCCCCGCCGCATATACGCCGTTCACATCATCGTCCGCCTGGCTCAACAGCGACAGGCCGTAGAAGTCCGACCAGCCTTCGCCCATGCCGTCGGACTGCGTGTCGCCCAAGGCCTGGCCCCCACCCACCAGTCGCCAGCTCAAGCCGTGCGTGTGCTCGTGGAAGACTATCTCCGCATCCAAGTCGCCATCGCGCCGCGGGGACGTGGTGGTGAAAATATACATCTGCATCCGGCCCGGCGAGCCATCGGGCGGGGTGGAGAAGTTGGCGTTGTTGAAACCGCTTCCGTCCTGTGCATCGGCCTGCACGGCGTCGTTGCCCAAGCCGCCGCGCGCAAAATTGTTGCTCTGGAAATTTCCCGCCGCCTCCGTAAAACCCAGTTCGTAGAGCTTGTCGTGATACCAGTTGCAAAGGTAGAACAATTGCACCACGGCCGCAGAGGAATAATTGGTTGGATCCTGGGTCGTCAGATCCATCGGGAAATCGAACACGCGGGATGGCGATCCCTGCGGGCGCGGCAGGTCGGGTAAATCGTCATCGTTCCAGTCAGTGTGGGCGTCAACGTTGTTTCCCCAAGTCTCGTTTCCGCCATCATTGATCCAGCCCGCCGGGGAAGCGTTCGTGTCCATGGCCGGCAGAGTTACCAGCGTCCGCGAAACAATTGCCGGCTGGCCGGAATTGGGCGTGGGCCAGCCAGGGGAAAACGGCGACGGGCTGTCACTCGTAAAAACATTGTAGGTCGCGTCCGTGAGATAACTCGTCAGACAACGTCGCACCAGCACTTCGCCCGACTCGACGTCGAGCAGGACGCGAAACATTTCTCCGCGCTGCCGGCTCATCAGCACAACGTCCCAGCACAGGCGCAGTTTGTCCGGACCCATCGGCAGCCAGATCAACTTCGCCTCGGCCTCGCCTTTCAGACCCGGCGCATTGAACTTCTGCCGCTGTTCGGCCCCGCCGGTCGCTTCGCCGGTCGCCACTACATTTGTCTCGTCCAAATCCACCTCCACGTTCCGCGCTGCAAGTGTCACCGCCCGGCCCGCAGCCAGCGCGG
>JBEKRA010000312.1:0-3432 GCA_049519195.1 Verrucomicrobiota bacterium | reverse complement strand
GAAATTGATCAGAGCCTCTTCACGTCGGCTGCTACAGTTCTGAAAAAGGCTCTTTTGATGGGGATTAGTCTTTGACAAACTAAACGGGTGGTGCGGCGCTTTTTGCCGGTAGCACTGGCGTCTCACCGGCGTGTTGCTTTGAAAAACTTGCCGGTGAGACGCCGGCGCTCCCAGGTTCATTTCAACAATTCCCGCTGCCAGCTCATCAATTCCGGCGCGTGCCGGTTCCAATCGCGCGCTAGGTCGCCGAGTGTGGATTTGCTGGCAATGAGCGTGGCGTCGATGCCCAGCTTGTGGGCGTGGGCGTCGCGGTGTCTGGCCAGTTCGGCGTAACGGCGGCGTTCGACCTCGCTCGGACGGTCGCATTTGTGCTTGATGATTTCCGGCTGCTGCCCCGCGGGAACGGCGAGTCCGGCACGGACCGATTCAAGCAAAGCCTCACGGCGGCGCGGCGACATTCGCGGCGACAAAAGATTTTCCACCGGATGATTTCCAACCGCCGCGCCTTCGATGTCCGCAAGCTTCTCGTGGTTCAAAATAAAGAACGGCGGACGGTTCGCGGCGATGGCCTCACGTTCGCGCCAGTGCCAGAGTTCGCGAAAAACGGCAAGCTCCGGGCGGTTCAAACGGCTGCTGCCCTTGATGCGCCAGACGGTATCGCCGTCCACAGCGGGCGGCTGCGAACATTCGGCAATCAATCGCGCGCAACTTTCCTGATGCCACGAGAGCCGGTTCTTCTGCTGGAGTTCAAGCTTGAGCTTGTCCGCAAGCGGCTGCAAATAATGCGTGTCGTTGCGCGCGTAGATTTCCATTTTCTCCGTCAGCGGACGCCGCGCCCAGTCGGCCTTCTGCGACCCCTTGTCCAGTTTCACGCCGAGGAATTTTTCAACAAGCGAACTCAAGCCGAACTGCCGTTCGCCCAGCAGCCGCGATGCAAGCATCGTGTCAAAAATCGCGGATGGCGTGAACTCGTGATGCTTGCGCAGCAGCCGCAGGTCGTAATCCGCGCCGTGCATGATAAGTTCGTGGGCGTCCAGCGCATCGAGCAGCGGGTCGAGATTGATTTTCGCCAGAGGGTCAATCAACCGGTCGCCGGCGGCGGTGCTGATTTGGATGAGACAGACTTTTTCGGGGTAGGCGTGCAGACTGTCGGCTTCGGTGTCGAGTGCCAGCCAGGTTGCGGATTTAATCGCGGGCAAAAGCGCGGCAAGTTTGGCGTCGGTGTTAATCACGCGGGCATTTTTACCACAAAGGCGCGCCGACACAAAGTTTTAGAATTTGCTTTGTGTCCCGGCGTCCAGGTGGTTTAAGTTTTGCCCATGAACCTCGCCACGGCTTTCACGAACTGCGCGGAAAAGCACGCGCAAAAAACCGCCATCTTTTGGGGCGACCGCGAAATTTCCTACGCCGTGCTTCTCGCGCAATCGCAGAAAACCGCCGCGCACCTGCAAAACCAGTTCGGCGTGAAGCCGGGCGACCGCGTGGCTCTGTGGCTGAAAAATTGCCCGGAATTTGTTTCGAGCGTCTTTGGCATTTTGCAGGCGGGCGCGGTCGTCGTGCCCATCAACAATTTCCTCAAGCCGGCGGAGGTCGTTTATATCTTGAACGACGGCGGGATTGACGTGGTGATCACGGACTCGGAACTGTCCGTCCACGAAAAGGAACTGGCCATCGCCCGCCACTCACTGAAATTCCTGCACATCGAAGAATTTACGCATTTGGAAATCTCAAATTTCAAATCTCAAATTTCAAATTGCTCGCGCAGCGAGCGGGACCTGGCCGTCATCATTTACACGTCCGGCACGACTGGCAAACCGAAGGGCGCGATGCTCTCGCATGGCAACCTGCTGCACAACGTCGAGAGCTGCCGTCTCGTCCTGGCAATGGTCGAGGAAGATTCCTTCGCCGTCATCCTGCCGTTGTTTCACACCTACATGATGACGGTGGGGATTTTCCTGCCGTTCACCGTCGGCGGCTCCATCGTGCTGGTGAAGTCGCTGCATCCGCCGCGCGCGATGTTGCAGGAAATTTTCTCGCGCCGCGCGACCATCCTACCCGCCGTGCCGTCATTTTACCGGATGATGCTGGCCGCGCAAATTCCCACGCCGCAGCCGATCCGCATTTTCATCAGCGGCTCCGCGCCGCTGCCGATGCAAACGCTGAAGGAATTTGATGAAAAATTCGGCGTGCCGCTCATCGAGGGTTACGGCTTGAGCGAAGCCAGTCCGGTGGTGGCCAAAAATCCTCTGCGTGGCGCGCACAAGGCCGGCTCCATTGGCATCCCCATTCCAAATGTCGAGATGAGCGTGCAGGACGAATCTGGAAAATTGCTCGGCGTGAATGAGACCGGCGAGATTTGCGTGCGCGGCGGCAACGTGATGCAGGGCTATTGGAACCAGCCCGAGGAGACGGCAAAAGTTTTCCGCGATGGCTGGCTGCTGACCGGTGACGCGGGCCATCGCGACGCCGACGGCTATTATTACATCACCGACCGCAAGAAGGACATGCTGATTGTGAACGGCATCAACGTCTATCCGCGCGAGATTGAGGAGGTGATTTATCATTTTCCCGGCGTGAAGGAAGCGGCGGTCATCGGAGTGCCGGACGCGCGGCGCGGCGAGCAACCGATGGCCTTCGTCGCGGCGGCGGAAGGCCAAACGGTGGACGAAAACGCCCTGCTGCAATTTATCCGGGGCAAACTGGCCGACTACAAAATACCGAAGAAAATTGTCATCCTCCCTGCCCTGCCCAAGAACGCGACGGGAAAAATCCTGAAGACGGAATTGCGGAAACAGACGGCGAAATAAATCTCAATCAACCGGCTCGCTGCTGCGATTTGGAGTGCGCGGACATGTCCGCGCTTTTTTTCGACGCGACCCGTCCTCCGTAGCAGAACTGCGGATGGTGGACATGTCGCGTCGGGGGAAAGCGGCGACGTGTCGCCGCACTCCATGTTTTACGGCTTCGGTGCATGCGCGGGCGAACGGCCATGTCACGGCGAGCGGAGGCGGTAGAAACGGCCGGGAGAGTTGGTCCACCGCGAGTCTCTGAAATAATTCGTGCCGTTGACAAGGGCGTTGGTTTTTACAGGCGTCCAGACCGGATTGGCCAGATTGGTGCAGGCTTCGATGACAACGGGAACATCGGTGGCCCAGGAAATGGTGAAACCGAATCCGTTGGTTTTCACACCCAATCCGTAGCCGCCGCCCAAAATCACGGGTTTGGGCTGATACCAGAATGCCGTGGGCCAACCGCCAAACGTGGAACTCCAGCCAGTAGTGCCTGGCACGTAATACGCCGTGCCCGTTTCACCCGAAAAGACTGTGTTGTCCGCGCTGCCCGCCCCGCCATCCACTTTCGGCGCATTTCCTTGGAAATACACTTGGTGCAGCTTTGTGCACTCATTAAAAGCAGAACGACCGAGGCTGGTGA
>JBEKRA010000311.1:0-3445 GCA_049519195.1 Verrucomicrobiota bacterium | reverse complement strand
CCGAGCATGACGCAATATGCCTTGGAAACAACCGGGTAATCTTCAAAGCTGACAATGACCCCGCCCGACGGTTCATTGTGATCAACGGATTTCTTGAATAGCGGCACCGTGGCTGCGATCCAGCCGTCCGGAGCGATGTTTTCCGCGTTGTCAATGTTGCCTTTGGCGTTGCCGTCGTTGCCCGGCACATAGAGCACCAGCGGATACGTGTTCGTGGGATTGTAATTGTCCGGCAGGCGGACGGTGACACATGGCGGCACGCCGCCGCCATTCATCATTGAATAAAGCGTCGGCGGCAAATCGGCATTGGTCAAGGTGAATTCGATGCATTTGCCCGGTTCCAGAACCGGCGGATTTTTGCCCGCATCGGCGGCAGGCGCCGCCGGCGACAACATCACAATGACCGCGCACAAGGACGGAAAGTTCTTTAGTGTTCGGCTCATAAAGGTTCCGTGAGTTCTGTTTCAGATTGCATGAACGCCACTTGTTCTCAACAAAATTCGTTTCGCGCTAATTTTGAACCACCGCACTGGCAGGCGAACCATTTTGCGACTGATACAGGTAGGCGATTTCCTTTTCCGAAAGCGCGCGGTTCCAAACCATCGGTTCATCAATGACACCGCGAAAGGACATGCCCAAATCGTCCTCGCTCTTGTCGAGGTTGGAACGGTTGCATCCGATCACGAGGTCGAAATCGGTGGTTCCGGCTTTGCCGGGCCTGTTCCATTTCAGCCGGCTCGCCATCCGGCCATCCAGGTAAATCACCTCATTGGTCCCGTTAAAGGTGGAGGCGACATGATGCCATTGACCGTCGTTCACCTTGGTTTTCGTGATTGTAAAATGGGTGCCCGGCCCGATTTCCATGCTCACGCAGCCACGGTAGTCATTTGACTTCCAGTCGCCGGCCACGCTCAACGCGAAGCCTTTGGTGTAGGATTTGTCAAAAATACGCCGCCAGTAATAATCCCCGGTCGTCGTCTTGATCCAGGCAGACAACGTGAAATGGCCGGGGTTCAGTGATTTGCTGTTCGGCACGATCACCTGGTCGCCGTCGGCGGTGAATTCATACGCGCCGCCCTTTTTGCCGTCGGGTGTCCAACGAACACCGGTTGCCCGGCCGGTGTTCTCCTTGCCGCTGGTGTCGGCGACCGTGCCCAAGGTCTCGTCGCGGTCAAAATTCAGATGCAACACGAGTCCCTGCTTGAGGCTTTTCTCGGTTGCCGGAGCATTGGCGGCGGCATGCTTGAATTTTACAACGGCGATGGAAGTGACGAGAGCAGCGAGCGCGCATAATGTGATGATGGTGGTGGTTTTTTTCATAAGTATGATTTTTGTTAGTGTTGTCGTGAAGCCGATGGTTCCCGCGCCCGCTGCTCCGGCCAGCGAGGCGGCGGCGACGGTTGAGGCCAGCCCGGCCGGCGCCGCTTGAACGGCATTGCCAGCCAGCGCCGAAACGATCAAGGCGGAAGAAATGACGACGCCCCGGCGCTCGAAGTGAGAACGGAGCTTGTCCACCGCGCGGCTGACGGATTTCTGCGCCGCATCCTCGTTGCTGCCCAGCGCGGCGCCAATCGCGCGGAGGTTGCGGCGCTCGAAGAATCGCAGCAAAACGACCGCGCGGTCACGGTCGTTCAACTCGTTGATCGCCTCGTCGAGATAGGGGGCAATCTGTTCAAATCCGTCGTCGGAATCGTTTTGCAGAGCATTCATTTCGCAGGCCTGCCTTTCCCGGTTCGCGCGCCGGCGTTCGTCGCGCATGATGGTTGTGGCCACGTGAAAAGTCCGCCGGTGCAGCCAGCCGCCCAGCATGACGTCCCTGGGGAGCGTCCTTGCCAGCCGCGCCAGGTCGGCAAAAACCGTCTGGACGACATCCTCGGCCCGATGCGTGTCACCGTTGACCAGTCGCACAGCCGTCGAATAGACCAAATCAATGTAGCCGTGAACGATTTCGCTGAAGGCCCGTTCGGATGCGTTGGCGACGTAATCTGCAAGCAATGTTCGTTGATCGGCCATTTGTTTTGTCATTAGTAAAGCGCCGATGGCCGGCAAATCCGACAAAAATAAACCGGGAAAAATTTGACCTCTGAACAAAGGCCGTGCGGTTGGAACGCCCGACTCACGCCCAACCAACCTCAATTTGCGCCCATTCTTTCAAGGCCTTGGCCGCGCTGGCGCGTTTATGTCGGGCACAAATGGATTGACTCACGGCGTCGGCCAGTAATAGAGTGGCCTACCTCATGATTCCATCCGCCGCTTGCTGTGTCTCTGATGCCGGTCTGGCCGCGCCGTTTGGCGCAATTGCAATGTGTCATGCGTTCTCATTGAATTCGCGCCGGGGTTGTTTCAATAAACGGCAACTGAATTGATAATATGAAATACGAACGTTGGATGACTTCACTGCTGGCGCTGTTTTTATGTGTTGGCAGTTTGAGCGGTTGCCAGTCCGGAGCCGGACGTTCCGCGGCCGCTTACAAAGGTGCGGATAAAATGCTGATTCCGCACCCGTCATGGCCATGCGGGATGGCGGAGGGCATTCCCGTGCCGGAACGCGGCGTGCCGGTGTTGGTGGCCACCATGAAACTGGAGCAAAGTTATGACTTGGGTAAAACGCCGTTCGGTCATCGGGAAGTATTTGTCGTTCAGGGCGGCGAGTTTTTGGGCGGGAAGATCAACGGTTCGGTGATGCCGGGAGGGCTGGACTTTCAATTGAACTTTTCCAACGGCGCGATGGAGATTGACCAGATCCTCGTGCTGCGAACCAGTGATGGGAAATACATCTTCCTGCGAAACGCCGGCACGGCAGCGGATCGGACTGACGTGAGGATGGTGCCGGATTTTGAAGCGCCGAACGCGAGTAATTATGCCTGGCTCAACACCGGAAAATACGCGGGGCGGCGGGAAGTGGATTTGGCGGCCCGGACGATGAAGATCACCGTCTTTGACGTATCGGGTGTCGCCATGGCGCCAACGCCGGCAAACTCGGTCACGGTGACCAAGCCGGCGGATGTTCAGAATCAGACATGGGATTTTCGCAAGGCAACCGCCGCAGAGCGCAGAGGCGACCAGATCATCAGCGAGAATGTGACCCTGGGCGCAAGCCAATCGGTGGGGGCGATGAAACGCGGCAACCGGAACATCATTCCGATCACTGGCGGGACAATTAGCGGGAGGATTACGGGAAAAGTCCTGGCCGGCGGCGCGGATTACCAAAACCTGAAGAGCCCGATGACGATTGATGCGCGCTACCTCTGGCAGGCCAGCGACGGGGAAGTGATCATTGTCCGCAACGGCGGTTCGATGGGATTGCTGGCCCCGACATTCGAAGTGCGGGTGGACAGCCCGTATGCCTGGTTGAACAAGGGATTGTATCTAAGTTCGAACCCCGGCATGGGATCCGGCGGCGTCGGACTCACCTTTTACGAAAGCAAGCAGTGATTCAAAGCGC
>JBEKRA010000310.1:0-3456 GCA_049519195.1 Verrucomicrobiota bacterium | reverse complement strand
TTCATCTGCTTTGGATTTTTTGTCGTCCAGCAGTTCAGCCTCGCGTTCGGCTCCGGCGGTTATCTGCCCGCGTGGCTCGCGGCCTGGCTGCCCAACATGATTTTTGGCGCGGCAGGCCTGGTGTTGATGGCGAGGGTGAGGTGAAAATTTTGAAAACATCGAACATCCAATCAAGTCAGCGCGCCACCGTGATTCCAATTGGATGTTGGGCGTTGGATATTGGATGTTCGATGTTCCAAACTTTGTGAGCAACGAAATAATCAAACCGGATTCCCGCTCCGAGCGCCTGAAGCTGCTCTACCAGGTGGGCGGCGTCATCCACTCCACGCTGGAGCCGCAGGAGGCGCTTCAGTTGATCGTGAGCGAGGCTGTGCGGATCATGGGGGCGTCGTCCGGCTCGGTCGCGCTCATCAATCCCACCACGGGTTTTCTGGAAATTCACGCGTCGCACAACCTGCCGTCGTCGGCGGCGAAGCTGAAATTGCGCGTCGGCGAAGGCGTCACCGGCTGGGTGGCGCGCACCGGCAAGCCCGCGCGCGTGGGCAACGCGAGGCAGGACCCGCGTTACGTGGCGGCGCGGCGCGGCGTGCAATCGGAGCTGGCCGTGCCGCTCGAAGTCGGCGGCGAAATCCGCGGCGTGCTCAATGTGGATTCGGACCGGGCGGACGCGTTCAGCGCGGACGACCAGGAATTGCTTCAGGAACTGGCGGTGCAGGCGGCCCGGGTGATTCACAACACGTGGCTTTACGAACAGTTGCGGTTGAAGGCGGGACTGTTCGAGTCGCTGGCCAGCGTGAGCCGGACGATCAATTCCACGCTGAATCTTGACGAGGCGTTGCGCGCCATCACGCGCGAGGCGTGCGTGCTCATGCGTGCGCGGATGTGCTCGCTCATGATGCTGGACGAGAGCCGCCAGTGGCTTGATTTGCGCGCCAGCCACGGCGCGGGCGAGGCTTACCTGAAAAAACCGCGTTTGAGCGTCGAGGAAAGCTTCCTCGGCGTCGTGGCGCGCCGAAAAAAACCGATGCAGTTGGAAAACGTCCAGACCTCCAGCCATTATCAAAACGTCGAGCTGGCGCGGCGCGAAGGTCTGGTTTCACTGTTGAGCGTGCCGCTGGTTTTCGCCGGCCAGGCCATCGGCACGCTGAATGTCTATACCGGGAAGCCATACAATTTTTCCAACGAGGAAATCCGCATCCTGGGTGCGCTGGCCGAATTGTCCGCGATCGCGATTGAAAAGGCGCGGCTTTACGAGCGCGTGGTGGACGTGGAGGAGCAATTGCGGCAGAACGAAAGGCTGTCCGCGCTCGGCCTGCTCGCCGCCGAGGTCGCGCACGAAATCCGCAATCCGCTCACGGTGATGAAGCTGCTGTATCACTCGCTGGATTTGAAATTTCCCGAAGGCGACCCGCGCGCGAAGGATGCCCGGATCATTGACCAGAAAATCGAGCACCTGAACAAGATCGTGGAGCAAATCCTCGCCTTTGCGCGCACGACGGAGCCGGAATTCGCGCCGGTGAATTTGAACGAACTGGTTGACGAACTCGGATTGCTGGTGCGCCACAAGCTGGCCAACCAGAACATCCGGCTGGCGCGCGATTTGCAGCCGGACCTGCCGTCCGTGATGGGCGACGCGCCGCAACTGGAGCAGGCTTTCTTGAATTTGATTCTCAACGCCGCCGAGGCGATGCCGGGCGGCGGCACGCTCACCATCAGCTCCCGCGCCGAGCGCCAGCCGCGCGCGGGCGAAAGGCCGGCGCACGTGGCGGTGGAATTCAAGGACACCGGCGGAGGCATGAGCAAGGAATTGCAGAAGCGGGCGTTCACGGCGGTCTTGAGCACGACAAAAGCCAAAGGCGCCGGGCTTGGCTTGGCCATCGTTGGCCGCATCATGGAAACGCACCACGGCAGCGTCCGCATCAAATCCCGGATCGGGCGTGGAACCATCATCCGCGTTTTGCTGCCCGTAAAATAACCCGCCGGCGGCGCGCTCCCCGCGGCGGATTGCGGGCCGGTTTGGGCGGCCCGCCCAGTAACAGGCGTGCTTCAAGTGCTGTCTCTAAAGAAATTACCAGTTTCGGGTGGCCGTTCGTCAGCGTGTCGAAACTGCCGGGATAAATTGCCGTGCGCATAGTCGGAGTTTCAAGTTGGCGAATAGCCTCATTGAGTGCCACAACTGGATTGACAGGAAATGCAAAGCCTGACAATCATGAAATTCACAGAGCCGGATGCGGTCGCGTTTCCAACCCGGTTGGCCGGGACGATTTTCGGTGAGAGACCCAAAGGAAAATGCCACGGGGTTGACCTGGATCCGGACTCTCAACCCTCAACTACGAACCCTCAACCGTTCCCATTCGGTGCTGACTTTCAAATGGGCGGCTCATGCCTCGCCATTGGTTGCCACATTTGTTCACAGCAGCTTTTCAATGAGTGGAAATTGGTGCAATTTATGCTAATTTATGCTTATTAAAATGGCCCGCAAACCCGCTGTAAGCCGAAGATGATGAAGTCCACCAGAGACAAAACCTGCTCAATTTTCCGGGAATTGACACGTCGGCTGGCCGCACTGCTGGCCGCCGGCCTGCTGGCGGCAATGGCCGGACAGGCGCAGCCGGCGTGCGTTCCTGCGCCTTCCGGGATGACGGTCTGGTGGCCGGCAGAAGGCAACGCCATTGACATTGTCGGCACCAACAATGGCGTGCTCCTGGGCGGCTTGGGTTTCACCAATGGCGAAGTGGGCCAGGGGTTTTGTTTCAACGGTCCCAATCAAGGCGTGATGATCCCCGCCGGTCCAAGTCTGGCGTTGGGAGTGTTTTTCACCATTGAGTGCTGGATCAATCCCTCCGACCTTTCCACTCCGCACCCCATCGCCGAATGGAATGACGGGAACGGCCATTACGGAGTTCAACTGTTTATCAGCGCAGATGGCGCGGGCGACATCTGGGTCAATATCTGGAACGGGCTCTACGATCAACGCGGGCGCCCGTTGTTTATTCTTCTTTCCACCGGCTCCGGCGTGGTGACAACCAATACGTTCCAGCATGTGGCTCTAACTTGCTATTGGGCTGAGAACGGTCTGGTTGCGACGCTGTATTACAATGGCAGGGGGGTGGCGGGGTGGGGTCCCGGCCTCATAACCCCCAAAACCTCCGGCAATCTGTATCTGGGATACTCGCCGTCGTCGAAACAGTCTTTTGCGGGGGTGTTGGACGAAGTCACCTTTTACAACCGGGCGTTGTCGGGCGGGGAAATCGCGGCGATTTACAACGCCGGGGTGGCGGGCAAGTGCCCGTTGCCGCCATTCAATCTGACATTACCAGTAAGCCAGCCGGCAGCGGTGGGCGGGAATGTGGTCTTCAATGTCGTTGCGCATGGCACCGGCCTTCTGGCCTATCAATGGTTGTTCAATGGCAGCCCGATAGTCGGCTGCACGAATGCCAGCCTGACCTTGCCGTC